>CAIMEB010000191.1 GCA_903839855.1 uncultured Methylococcaceae bacterium | reverse complement strand
TTACTTCGGGTAGCCTCTATTATTTTAGAGTGGCTTACGTTACCCCTGCAGGCACTTCTGAGTTTTGTCAGCCCGTTTCTTTAATGGTTGCTTAAGTTATTACCTATCTCGTTTAAACAGTATCTCAACAGAGTTGAAGTCGAGTGGTTTTCTCACACTCTACTTCAATTTTTGCATGACACCATTAATAAAACCCTGCTCTGTACTGTGATTAGCTTTTAAACCGGAGCATACAATGCCATTGAATCTTACCAACTCGAAAAGGACGGCAGCATCAACACGACTTTCGTTTTTAATGAAGGCGGATTCGATGGGGTTAGTAACAGTTACTTTTTAATCTAGTCAAATCTATTTAATACTGTTCAAATGAGTAGATTATTAGCACGTTGTTCGTTATGATTTTTTTAAAAATCCTCTAATGATATTTATCAAAGCTGGACTGTGAGCAAGCAACATGCCTGAATCATCTGGTTTATCAAGCTTACTAATCATATCGTTCAGAAACTCATCGCCTCGTAGCTGTAATTCATTCGAAAACAAGCCTTCAGTAAAAATCAGTTCGTCAACTAAGTTTTTACGCTCTTCCCGAATGGCCCTATTGTCCAATCCAAGACTATTAATGGCCTCTGTTGCACGTATCGTATTACCTTCCAATTTACCAGACAGATAAAACTTTAATTCAAGTTCGCATTCGGGCATGAAAGGCGTTAGCGCTAGTTCTTTGGCCCCGCGTGCTTGGTTGCAGCGATCTTTTTTCTTACAAGAAGCGATAATGTTGGAAAAATTTAACGTTTGATTTTTGCCACTTTGCTGGCTTATAACGTGTTCGTTGTTACTATTATTTTCGTCGATCCGTTGACAGCAATACCCGCACAAACCGTATTGTTCTTGTATTGCAGCCCGATTTATAGCCTGACGTATTGGAGCCTGTAAGTCTTGATAACGTTTTCCCTGATTAGCTTTTTTCCAGACAGTTAGTTCTTCAGGCTCCCTTCCTTGGACTTTAATGATTTGCCGCACGTTGAATCTCCAAGCGCCTAATAAGCAGTCTCGCTTTATTAAGTTCTATATGATCAATGGCAATTTTCTTTTCGAGATCGGCTAACAATTCTTTAGCTTTTTCCAAACATCCATCTTGTAAAGAGTCTCTTAAATCATCTAAATTGGCTTGAATTTCGGCATTGCGAATATCTGCATTCATTTCTTGCAGTAATACTTGATTGACATCCATTCCATAGAGGTTTTCAAGTTTTCGTACCTTACCGTTATTCAGAGAATAACAGAGTAAATCGCTGGATTCGCTAATCACAATGGGGGAATGGGTGGTTAAAATAAACTGACAATTTGGAAAAGTATTTTTCAGCTTGCCTATCACGGTACGCTGCCAATTAGGGTGTAGATGTAATTCAATTTCATCAATCAGAATAATGCCATTACCCAATATTGGATTACTTGATGATGGATTGTCAATAACCAGTAGGCGAGCAATATCGGCGATTAATGCTAATAAAGTTTTTTCACCATCTGACAATTGGAAAATACTTAGGGTAATTTCGTTTTTTGTAATTAACAAATCTAAGTGCGGTAACCGCTGAATGCGCAAATTACTAAATTCCGGCAAAAATTGATAAATAACATCGGTTACATATTGACTAATTTGCTTTTCGAGAATGGGTTCAATTTTATTAAACCTTGATTTAAGCTCGTCAATTTCTGTTTGCTTAGACTGTTTGAAATCGGCTAATACTTTTCTAGTATTTTCATCTAACTTGGCCTGTTGCTCCATTTGTCTGATTAAATCACTATCCAATTCGGCTTGTAGCTTTGCAATGGCAATTAAAATTTCCTGATTGCGAGTGTTTTCCGAGTTAACGATGTCATCCATATCTTTAAACCACTGGAAGAATACTTCAAAATCTGCGGAGCCTTTAAGTGATTGTGTCGACTTTTTCTGACTAGCTTTTTCACTGCCTTGAACTAACTGCTGATTCTTTAAATGAAGTGTTCTATCAACATCATAATAGGCGAGTACGGGTAAGTTAAACTGAGGATTTCTCGATCTAGCTAATTTATAAAAACTTGCTAACAACTTGATATTTTGAATCTTCCCAGTTCTTTTGGTATTGCTGCCGTCTCTTGATTTTGATAATTCAACATTGTAGTCTGATTTGAATAAAGTAAAAGCACTGAGGATAGACGCATAATCATCAACAGTTACGTTATTAATATCTGATGAATCGATACCCCACCCTTTTCCATCATGACTCACCAAAAAAATACGGAACCAAGATAATATTTTCGCAATAGCATCCAATAAAGTTGTTTTACCCGCTCCGTTGTTACCGATAAACACGGTGACTTTAGAATCAGATAACTTAATTTCTGCAGATTCGAATCCACGAAAGTTGACTAACCTTAAGGAAGAAATTATGAGTCTAGACTCTATAAAAGCATCAACAAATTGATCAAAATATTGATTAGAGAGAATAATATTAGTTTCTACAAACTTACCTTGCGAATAATATTCTCCTAATTGAAAAAGTGCCTCAAGATCACCCCTAATCGCTTTATTCTCAAGGGCTTTGATTGAGCTATTTTTTTTCATAGATTTTTCTTGCCTCTAGCTGTATTGCACTCATAGTTTCTATGGAGTATTTGTTTTTCATGCGTTCAACGAAATCTGGCTCTACATTAAGACAAAAAGCAATGAGACCTTGCAAATGTTTTATATACTCTTGATCCAGTTGCTGGATTGAAAATCGATGAATTAACGAAGATATATATCGCTTTCTTTGGCGCCCAATCGATAATTTGTTCTCATTTGTAATAGTTATTCCTGTTATATGCCTATTATGCGCCTTGGATGAAAAAACAGTCTTCAGTTCATTCACTGTAATAGCGCCATCAAAATGATTGCGCAGTGCTTTCTTTACCAGTGCAGGCAATGTAAATAATGTATTCTTTGTATTACTTGAGAACGTCAGGTCATCTGCATAACGAGTATAAACCACATTTAGACTTAAGCAGGTTGCGCTTATGGTTTCATCGAAGAAATACATTATAAAATTCGAGATAAGTGGAGAGCTTGGCGCACCTATGCTTAAAACCAACTTGCCGTTAGTTTTTTTACTTCGATTAAAAAACAAAATTTTTTCTAATAAGTATTTATCTAGTGTTGTGAATTCAATATTATGTGTTATTAAAACATCAAAAAACAGCTTGGGTGTAATGCTATAAAAAAAGTTTTGAAAATCCATTTTCAATAGATAGTTTGACTCCTTATGGCTTTCGGCATTTTCTTTGATACCTATATTCTTTTTATAGGCAAATGCCGCATCATGAACTGGGAGTTTTGTTTCAAGTAATTTAACCAGTGACCGCTGATAATCTTTCAGTCGTTTAGATGGTTGCGCGATAGTTCGTGTACCAGATGACTTTTTAGGAATAGTATAGACTTTATATTTTTTGGGAGCAGAGGCGACAAAGTCGCTTATTTCTTGCTTTGTAACGGCTAATTCGTTGCACAAGAATTGAAGAGTTTGCATCAATTGTCCTGTAAAAAATATAAGGCTTTAACGATAAAAATCGTTGAAGCCTTAGTTAATCTCTTTACATTGATAAAGCGGAAGCTGTTTTTCGCGCTTCTGGAACGAGAG
>CAIMEB010000190.1 GCA_903839855.1 uncultured Methylococcaceae bacterium | reverse complement strand
ATGCTAACAAAGCATTGGCAGGGCTTAACCACAGACCCAGAAAAAAATTAAACTACAAAACGCCATGGGAAGTATTTTGTGAAATGGCTTCTCTTAATGTGGATGATTTGATGGGCGTTGCATTTATGAGTTGAATTCGCCAGTCATCTGGAAATATTGAGACGCGACCTGAGACGCGTCTCAATAACCTGATGATTAATTAAATGTTGAGCCGGGTGTTGCAGGTAAAACAGGCAAGTTTTGTTTAGGAAACTCACCCGTCAAGCTATTAAGAAAAGCAACGATATCATCAACATCGTCTTTAGATAAATCTTTATCTAATTGCGTTTTACCCATAACGACAACTGCCTCATCCAAGGTTTTAGCAGCACCATTATGGAAGTAAGGCGCTGTCAAAGCAATATTACGTAAAGTAGGTACTTTCCAACGATGTTCATCTTCTGCTTTTTTAGTCACTTCAGCTAAGCCTTTATCATCTTTGAAGTGATATTTAGCTGCATAAACAGGATTACTATGAATTGGGAATGGCAAAAACAGACCAGGGCCATTAAAGGCTGGACCGCTGTGACAGCCAGTACAACCCAGCTCTTGAGCTTTATTCAAACCACGCACTTGTTGTGCTGTTAACGCTGACTTATCACCAGAAACATATTTATCAAATGGGCTGTTAGGCGTAATCAAAGTTCTTTCATAAGCAGCAATCGCCTTGGTTGCATTGTCTTTACTGATTGAATCTTTACCAAAAGCCCTTTCAAAAGCAACCTGATAGCCTTCAATAGTCTTTAAGCGTGCCACCAAATCATCCCAGCTTTTCATACCCATTTCAATAGGATTAGTTACTGGACCGGCTGCTTGCGCTTCTAAACTAGGTGCTCTACCATCCCAAAACTGCACTTCATTAAAAGCGGCATTCCATACGGTTGGTGCGCTACGACCGCCTGTTTGACCATTAACGCCCATCGAATTAGGTCTATTATCTTCACCGCCTAACGACGTATTATGACATGATGAACAAGAAACGGTTCCCGTAGATGATAAACGTGGATCGTGGTACAACAACTGCCCCAACTCAACTTTTTCTGCTGTGGTTGGATTGTCAGCTGGCGCCGGGGCTACCGTTGGCAAAACTTCCAAAGCCGATGCTACCGAAATAGAACCCACTAACGCCAGCGAGATAACTAGCGAACGAATCTTAAACATACTATTCTCCAAATATTATTATAAGTATATGATAAAAGGCGATTATTGTGCCTAAGCACGCTAGATTGCCCCGTAAACGTGTATTGCCAGTGGAATTGTAAAATATAACGCCAATAAGATAAAACTAAATCAAAAGAATAACACAGAAATAACATTCCTGAAAACGCGACAAAGCAAGTAACGCTTTAACATCTTTCATTAATTGGATTATCGTATCACGCCAACCCAACTTCATGATAAATATACCTGTTATCATGAGACATAAACCGGTTATCATCACATGTCAACCCAATGTTATGGCACAATAATCGATTACCAAGGCAAAGTTATAGCTTATTATGAGACAATCATTATTCGATATAAATCAACGTGATCATTTAGAATACATCAAGAGTAAACTTAAATGCGAATTAAGAGATGCAGAGAGATAGATCGCGACCTGTCTTTGCATTTAAGTTTATACCGACTCCAGTTATTCGCCAGCCCAGTTATTTATGTCAACGCGGATTTAAACTATACTCTGTCATTGGTCAATAGAATTGAGCCATTGACAAAAACGACATTAACTCAGATCATTAAACGCTTATGACTAAACGAGTTTGTAATCAAGTTAATCCTGACAAGCTTATGTTAAGCAAATGGACAGCGGTAACTCCCAGTAATAATGAGAAACATTTTTTAGTGACACGGGTTATAAAAGATGAAGCAGAAATTATTACCCATTGTGTGCTTGAAGCGGTCATAAACCACCGTGAAATTGAACTGGACTGGCGATTATTAAAAGACCCCAGTAGGTGGTTGTTGGGGTGGCGCTAGGTAAATCAACCGGGTCGGCGCAAAATTACATTTAAGTTTATTCGGCATCCTTCATTTACCGGTTTACACTTTATGCAATTCCTGGCTTTATAAAGTCATGAAAACGGGTTTCTTTCGATGTACAAATGAACACAAACCTTCAGTTCATTGTACAATGAAGGTTTATATCCATGCCATT
>CAIMEB010000189.1 GCA_903839855.1 uncultured Methylococcaceae bacterium | reverse complement strand
TATCAGACAGGAAAAAAGTGCGCCGATAATTTCTTTGAAAACATGAAGATCATTTTTGATGATTATCTGCCCCGTTGGAATTATCGTACTGTTCCGAGTTCAAATTGATTTCGGGAAGTTATTTTTTACCAGATCCTAAGTAATAAAAGTCTAAAAATAGTCATTACATTCTCGCTTTTTTAAATATTGAGTTGCTACATAATTATGATTAACAACCGAAATTTCTGAATGATTGAGATTACATAGTTGTTTTGACGTTAACCTTGCTTGGATGGCAGTTTAAACCCCAGATAAGTTCCACTACTAATGCCCATCAAAGCCAGCAGATTGCTGTCGAAATCGGGCATACTTAAATCATTGCAGACCTTGGTGATAAAAATAATAATTAAGGTGACAGTCCAAGAAAATATCTGGAAACGGTGGAAGCTAACCCCACTGCAATCACTAAGAATATCGTTGATAAAACCCTCAGAGGCAGCAGGTTTCATCTCCATATTGAGTGCAGCAAGCTGGTCTTGAACGTGGATTATTTCCTGTTCTTTACCAGCCAGTTCACCGGATTTTTTCGCTAGAGTAGTTTGCAAATCATTCTGATTTGTAGGAGCAGTTGTAGCCGTCGCAGCCGCATTAAGCTGGGCAATATAGCTTTGCAGGCTTTGCTTTTCCACCTCACTTTGTTTTAGCATCGCTGTTAATCCATCCAGTTGTCTTTGCTGGTCTGCCGCTTTTCCAGAATCCACTGCCGCCGCACCCAATCCAGTAGCTGCGCTTATTCCAATTAAACCCAGTACCGATGCTGTTAAATTAGACAAGTCGCTAGTTACTATCCAGATAAAAAGATAGGAAATCAGCACCACAAAAAACCAGGCCGCCATTTGAAAGCGCGACAGACTGAAAGGTTTCCGTAAAATAGGTTTCTGATCAGTGGATTTGAGTGGCTGCGCGCCCGGCTCTCTCAGAACATCGCTTTTAATGCTCAACCAGATAAAAAATAACAGCAGTAATAAGCTGAACACGCCAAAGCTTTTGAACCAGATGGGGTCAACTACGATTAGTTCCGCCTTAATTTCGCTGGGGAATTGTTTACCCTCATAACCTAAACTGACTATGACCTTCCTGCTAGAGTTAAATACACTATTTCTGCCCGATTTTAGCAATTGCCGCCAACTTTGCTTCAGGGCTGGACTATCACTACCGTCAATATTGTCAGTACTTGAGGCATCTGGATAATCTAGTGAGTAAGTAATCTTGGTAATATCACTGGAAAATGTTGGTTTCAACCCCTGTAAGGCAATACCATCCAGAAACAATGTAAGCTTCTTTGCATCAAACTTCCCCAATTGTTGCCAATCAGCTACTTTATTTATTGTCAGTGTAATAGGGTGGTTCAGTTGCAGAACCAGTTTATCGTTTGGCTGAACTATTTCCGGTGTTATCGAGTCTGCTACCACTAAGCTTGGTGCACATAATAAAACCAGTAAAATTTTTATTAGGACAGTGTATTTCATTTTTTGACCTCTTTATTCAAAAAATATATTCATTAGTGGAGCTTCAAAAAACCGTTTTTTTGCCATAACAGAAGTAATCAGAACTGTTTTAGCAATTCATTATCATAGGTCGTTATTAGTTTTCGTTTTCAATAGAAGCCAATCAAATCGTAGCTTTTCATTTTTCCGTCATATACCAGACTTACTTTTGCTAATCTGTTGTGCAACCTCACTCAAATAAGCCTCCATGTTCATCGTAAGTGATAATCAAAATACTATTTTCCCACAGTGGTGAGTTGCGGATAGTTTCATAAACGCTCTTGATCAGTTGTTCTCCATTGCGTACATCATCACTTGGGTAATTTTAAGGTTTTTAAGGGATTTAGCTTTAAAAGGTTTATTTTCCATAGTCAACTAAATATTTATAGTCTATAAATATAATAGGCGAATTCAACTCATAAATGCAACGCCCATCAAATCATCCACATTAAGAGAAGCCATTTCACAAAATACTTCCCATGGCGTTTTGTAGTTTAATTTTTTTCTGGGTCTGTGGTTAAGCCCTGCCAATGCTTTGTTAGCAT
>CAIMEB010000188.1 GCA_903839855.1 uncultured Methylococcaceae bacterium | reverse complement strand
TATTGCAATAACCAATTTTTTTGCTCTCTCGGATTAACCGGCAAAAAACCAAGCCTGATCACTTCTTGCATTAAATAAGCACGAACAATTTTATTCTCCATGTCGAGAGTCCTTAATATAAGTCAGTACTTGTTTTAAATTGCTTACATAACTATATGCCGCTGTATCTTCTGATTCAACGAGATCTTCCATAAAATTTAAATCGGCCTCAATATCCTCCGCCTTAAGGGTTTTAGAAAGATCATCTTCTAAAATAAACACCTTAAATAACTGTCTTAATTGAGTCCAATGAATTAAATAGCTAGCTAACTTAGGCTTTGGAATCCACCAAATCAGCTGTTTATCAATAAAATTGTCCCTGCGAACATTAAGCTCAGCCAATTGCTCAACCGTAAAATCGCCCACTAATTCAACTGAATAAATATCTATCGATTGATCAGTAAAAAACGCCAGCATCTCTGTCAGTGGTGAACGATTAGCTCCGCCTTCAATACTGACATGTCGCCATACCTGATATTCATAGGTATTTGATTTTGCCTGTAAGTAAGCATAGACAGCATCAAAATTATCTTTATTTTCATACGCCACAATGATGCGATCAGTTCTTTGCTTTGATAAAAGTGCATTAGATATTACATCAAGAATTTCCGTTATATTAAGGGCAACCGGTAATTCTACTGCACTCAATAACGACTGCTTCCATCCATTAATCTCCGTATTTATATCCAACCCTGATACCCCCATTCCCTGCTGAGCAGCATAATCCTTAAGCAACTTCATCTCTGGTTCATCAGACACAGTACTTTTAAAAGAATACTTGATGATAGGATTCACAACCGTATGCCATTGACTCTCATGCTTTTGCTGTTGAAGAATAATCCAATTCTCAAATACTGCACATAACGCTGTTTCACTATCGCCGGGCAAAGCAACCCAAGACGTTTCAAATACCTGCTTTTTCAATATGATATTTAAAAGCTCATCCTTAGGTCTTTTACTATAAGCAAAAAAATCCCTGTTAACACTTTCAACTGCATATTTTAAAACGGCTTGCTGACTCATTTTAGTTTTTTGTTGGGAGATAAAATAATCCAACAATCGAATGGCTTGTCGTGGGATACCACCAGAAAAAGCGGCTAAAACAGGAATTTCATGACAATATGATTGCTGATAAACGCCTAAACGTTTACGAAGCATCTCTTCAATCCATGATTGATTTGAAGCGGTCAAAACAATCTTTTCCAGTTGTTTTGCCCATCCATCATTAATGAACAGATGGACGGCATTCACTTCAAAGAGTGTTTTAAAACCAGCCAGCGATGTAAGGGTATCCGATAAGCCAACGTAAGCGGGTGAACCCGGTTCAAACTTATCAACACCTGCTGCAAGCAACACAAGCGACCGGCCTAACTTCTTTTCTATAGCCTCAACGACTGATTGGAATAAATGGGGCAAATGCTCTAGCAAAGGTTCTAATAGTGCTTTTAATCTCCGATGCTTCTCTAATGCGGCCAGCGAAAAAGTTTCTAATAAAACGTCGGCGACCACTTCGTTTAACTCATCTTGTCTTGTGCCAAAGACTTCAGCAAAGCCTGGAAAACCAGCCACCAAAATAGAGAAATACTCGCCTGAAGAAAACCGCGCTATCTCGGAAAAAACAATAATCCAAGCATCCAGCGGTGACAAATTTAAATCGTTACGGTCAAAATGAAACTCAATGTCAGGTCTCGTTTCCGATAATCTAAAAGCTTGTTTAATTGCCGTCGTCTTACCAAAACCAATCTGGCCACCGAAAAGTACCGCCCGCTTTCCTTCACTTATCCAAGTTGATAAATCCCGTTCACAAGCACAAGCACTTTCTATATAAAGGAGTTTAAATTCTTCTTCATCTACCAGCGCTATCCCTTCATCCAAATTGATTCCGTGCTGATTACGCTTCATTTATTCCACGACCTTGCTTACGCATATTTTCTACTGCTGCCATAAAATCTGGGGTATCTGCTTCTTGTTGCCATTCAGTCCAAAAATCTATCGTTGCACTCAGTGGCTTTTCGCTTGGCTCATTAATCCTCACACGACTCGGCAAAAGCACGGCATCACCCACTACCAATGCCTCACCAATATCCATAATCGGCAAAACATCCAACAAACTTTCGAGGCTTTCAGGCATTAACTTTTTCACTGTTAATTGATCACTACCATTAGTCAGTCGTAAGGCTATCACATTATTACATTGACTTAGAACCGTCTCACTAACATCAGAAGGACGTTGACTGACAATAAATAAGGCTACACCATACTTTCTACCTTCTTTAGCAATTTTTTCAAATGCCTCAATGGCTCGCAATTCAATCGGATTTTGCCCCTCTTTTTTAGGAAGATATAAATGAGCCTCATCACACACTAATACTAAAGGTCTGCGTTTTGTATGATCTGTCCAAAACTGAACTTGATAGATCACTCTGGCAACTAAACCCACAATAATAGGTAAAATATCAGAAGGAACTTCTGAAAAATCAATGACTTTGATTTGAGAATTATGGGTCTTGTAATCCATTAAATGCGTTACCATTCTAGCCATAGAATCATATTGATGCTCACTCTCCGGCGCGGCAAAAAGAAATCCATAACGCTTATCTGACAACTTAATTCTAATTCGTGTTAACAGACGACTAAATTGGCCATTAAACTTACCTTGCTTAAGTCCACGCGCCCCTTGCTCCATTTCATCATTAAGATCTGTTAAGGTATCCATGACTTTTTCAATTGAAAAAGGAATAGGACTATCAAGGGTAAAAGAAGCTAACACCTGTTCTTTATGCAATTGGGCAAGAATAGCTTTTTTCTGTTCAATCACAGCATCTTGAAAAGACATTACTTGATTGTGAGCACTAAACTCTGAGCGATCAATAAACATCGCCTGCAATTCTTCTGCATTTAAAAG
>CAIMEB010000187.1 GCA_903839855.1 uncultured Methylococcaceae bacterium | reverse complement strand
TGATTTCTTAAATTTAAGAAACAGCTAAGCCGTTTATCTTTAAAGTCACTGGCCGTTTTTTAATGGCTACGGTAGCTTGTTGTTAATTTTTTATTGACATCAAAAGTGTCAACTACTTTTAGGCTGCTATGAAGGATGCCGGTTATTCGCTTCCTGCATCTGATCAATTCTTTCGCTCTTTTTATTCTCTTAGCACAATATCGGATAGTTTCATTGAGCGATTTTGGCTTTTTGACCCGTCAACAAATGATGATGTTGTGAACCGATTTTTATCATTGTTAGGACCAGCAGTCATAGATCGTGGTAAGTTTAAGTTCGAATGTAAAAAATTTACTGGTGCAATTAATCAGATTGCAGAGCTTTTTGGTTATAGGACGATTGACCTTCCTGACTGTTGAAATCCGTAAGCGAAGCGTGACGGGGTTTGCAACCCCGTTACTCACGTTTTAAAAGTTATTGAAAACCGCAAACGTTTCGGTCGCGGTTGTAAACCCCGACCAGCACAGAGCAATGGTAATAAGCAGTAACTGGGGTCAGAGTAACTGGGGTCAGAGTAAACTTAAATGTTGTGTGTTCTATAATCTGACCTCTAAAACAATTTATTTGTTGCAAACAAATAGGGTTGCTATAAGGCAAAAAAAAAAAAACAATTGAAACGGGAAATGAATTTAAGTTTACTCTGACCCCGTTACTCCTCTGACCCCGTTACTCCTGCTGAGATTCAGGATTAAAATCTGGTTAAGACGATTCATTCAAATAGATTAATCTGGAAGTTAGAGTTTTTTAACTTTCACACTATCCTTATTGGAAGGGCAATGTTATGGCAGACGAAAAGAAAACAGAAAGTAACGGCTTAACTGGCGCAGTACCCATAACGGCTGTTTTAGCCCTGCTGGCCAGCTTGGTTATATTCAATCCATCCCCTTTTCATGATGATCGTCCCCAGGGCAACCCTTTAAAACTACAACAGTACGAAGCCGCGCAGGATATTAATGCACGCCTGTGGCAAGATCCATTGGCTGCCTTGGATGCTGTAGATAACAAAGATGATATCCATCCACGCGAGCAGATTTATAAGGACATGCCCACCCTTACTAAGGAAGATCAGGTTACTGTCATCGCTGTCACGTTACACGGTAGTCCTTATCAAGAAGCAGCTGAGAGTAGAATGCGTTGGCGGTATGCGGTACTTTCTGCCCTGGCTAATCAGGAATACAATCCTCTGGATGAACAGCATATCGGTTATTTTCAAGCCTCAATACCGAAGAAAGATAAGCAGAGTGGTGACTCTAACCTTTCAACAAAGGTAGCTTTTGAGTGGTGGTTACAAGATAAGGACAATACTAAAAAAGTATTACTCCTATGGATTAATGAATCAAGCCTCAGCAAAAATCCTGCCGTTACATTAAATTGTATACTGTCTCAAACGAATCCAGCTAATAAAAATGCTGCCGAATTTAATTATGCAGTACTCGGTCCAAACTCCTCAACATTGCTAGAAGATTTGTTGAAAGAGGTTAAAGATAATGAATTGGGGAAAATTAATACTAACCCAGATGCTGATCCAGATACTAATAAAGCTAATAAAGCTAATAAAGCTAATAAAACCATTACCTATTATTCTGCTGCGGCAACTGCTGATGAGAATTTGTTGTTAAAAGTTCTCCCTAAAGAAGATGTGAACGGTAAATCTGTCCAAGCTTATTTACAGCAGCATGGGATAACGTTTTACAGAACAACGTCTACTGACGCAGAAATGATGCAGGTAATAGTAGATGAACTGAGTACTTTTCATCGAATAAAAAAAACAGATAATGTCGTTATTTTATCTGAATGGGACACCCTTTATGGTCGCTCTATCTCTAAGGCATTTAAATCAGCTTGGGCGCTTAAAAATAATCTCCAAGATCCTGATCAAGTAATCAGTCAATTTAGCTACATGCGAGGACTGGATGGTAAGTTGCCCGATAAGAACGAGAAAGCCGAAAAGAGCGAAAAAGGGGCTGATTCAGCCGAAATGAAATCAGATACAAAAGAGGAAGATAAATCAGAGGCTGTTAAAGCACTTGAACTCCCTGAAGGACGAAATCAGAAAGATTATTTACGTAGACTATCAGAATACATCCGTGATCTTGATCAAAAAATTATAGATGAAGGAGATTCGAAAGGGATTACCGTAATTGGCGTATTGGGGTCCGATGTCCGCGACAAATTTATGATTTTAGAAGCGTTACGACCTTATTTTCCACACAAACTATTTTTTACAACAGATCTTGATGCCGCTTACTATCACCCGACTAAATGGCATCAGACACACAACATGCTAGTGGCTTCGGCCTTTGATCTTAAACTGCGCCCCGAATTGCAAGGCACTATCCCTCCTTTCCGAGACAGTTACCAAACTGCTTTATTTTTGGCAACTCAGATGTTGGTTAATAACATTGAGATCACTGAACCCAATCAGATGATGCTGGCGATGACCGATTACCAAACACGTTTAATCAAAACACCTTCCCCTCTATTGTTTGAGATTGGAAGCCACAGCCCGATACTTTTAAAACCCAAAAAAGACGTAGAAACTGAACTTAAGAGCTCAAAATGTCCTTGGAAGAAAGTTGGAGAGGAATGCAAAAATATCCAGCCACCCTTTATTAATTCCCGAATTCACTTGACAAACAAATATATCATATCTTCGTTGGTATTAGGAATAAGCTTTTTATGCTTAGTTAGTTCGTGGTTTCGAAGGAGGGTGATATTTGCTTATTTAAAATGTAAGCACCAACCTTGGTATATTGTTGGAGCGCTTATGGTCTGTATCTTTTTCTGGAAGATGTGGGAATACATGACTCAAGTTTCGACCGAGCCTTTTTACTGGTTAGACGGTGTCAGTATCTGGCCCAGCGAGATATTGCGGTTTTTTGCTATCTTGTTTGCAGTGACTTTTTTCTGCTGGGGAAAAAAGCGCATCAAAAAAGCATATTTAAAGGATGAACTGATATCAAAATTCTCCCCTCCCCCCGTTAACTCCAATCCTCTGAAAATAAGCGATATATTTAGTGTATTTTTTATAGGAAATTGGAGGCAGGTAAGTTCCCCATTCTATAGACTGAAAGTGTTCCCTAATAAAATATGGGCAAGTTATACTCAATACTTCGAATGGAATAGCCCCAAAATATTTCCTTGCTGGGTTTGTCGGATAATCATTCATGTCGTGGTGTATTTATTTGCTGCTATATCACTCATCTGTCAAACAGGTATGCCGAATGTTCCCACACGTGATAATGTTGCCTTCTATTGGAATTGGGTGATCATTATTCTAGCAGTTCTATGTACCTTATTTCTCACTATCTGGGTAGTCGAAAATGCCCGATTATGTAACCGACTTATTGTGCATTTATCTGCAAAGCCGAGTCAATGGCATCGTGAGGCTATCGCTTGGGCTACTGAAAAGAAAAACATCGCAAAAGACTGTGCCAATGAATGGCTAGATATTTATTTGGTAGCTCAATTGACAAAAATCATGCAACCTTTAATCTGGGGGCCGATAATATGCATTGCGCTGATGTTATTGGCTCGGAGTCCAGCCACTGACGACTGGGATTTACCCTTTGGACTGAATATCATATTTGCCTTTATGCTGTTTTATGCTATCTCCGCAGAAGTCTTTTTACAACGAGGCGCCCAACAGGCTCGGACAAAAGCGGTCGACCAATTGACCGATAAAATCAGAAACAAACGTAATGAAGGAGAAAAAAATGAATGGGACATCAAACGTATAGAGGTCGAAGTTGAACGCATTAAAGACCTGCGTGAAGGTGCATTCCTGCCTTGGTATCAATTGCCCGTATTACAATCATTTGGTGGCTTGAGCTCATTATGGTTAGTTTTACAATACATCGCTAACTTATTAGAGAATGGCAATTTTTGATGATTTGATGAAATTATAACCTGATATCTCTTCCACATCATAAAATACGTCCCGTTCGTTCAACCCAACCCTGGGTTGAACGAACTTAAGCTTACTCTCGTTGCTTCGAACCATCTATCCAGTCAAGCGGAGGTCGGTTCCAGTCAAGCAGACCCCTAACCCGCCGAAACAACATTCGTTCAGACAGAATCAAGGTTAACCTCGTCAAGTAAAGCATTGACTCGGTTGCGTTCAACATTGAGTCCAGTCGAATCAATATCGAGTCCAACCGAACGAGCATTGGCTTCAGCCGAACTAAGGTCCGTTTCGCCCGGCTTAACCACTATCCCACCGACAACGGGTATTGTTGGGCGAATCTAAGCAATAACTCAATTGAACGGATATCGGTTTAACCGGATTAAGGGTATCAGTCGGTGTCAGATTAATTGACTTGTTAAAAATAAAATTAATATAAGTACGGATATTTACAAATATAGACTACACTCTACGACTCACCTCACCATTAAAAGGCTACACTATGAAATATGTCAAAGTGCTTTTAGACTTTATCCTGTTATCCGTTGGCGATAAAATTGCTTTCTATCGTAATATTATTGATAAATTAACCAACAACCCTTCTTTCTCTGATCCTGATGTGAGCTTATTGGAAGCGACCACCTCGGTTAACGATTTAGAAGCCGCCGTTCTAGCAGCCTCTGATGGTTCTCACACAGCCAATGCAATTCTACATGATACCATAGGCTCAACCGATAGAACTTTTCGCACATTAGCCGCTTACATTGATCGTAAGTCAAAAGGTATTGAAAGCACTATTTTATCTAGTGGGTTTCATGCCACAAGACAACCGACTGCTCCACAAAAAGAGCAGTTCTACATTATAGATGGCGATAATACAGGTTGTGTCCACTTATTTTCTAAACCAACCCCCCGTGCCGGCGCTTATATTTGGCAAATGTATAAAGGGTCAATCCCCCTTAATGAAGCTGACTGGATTACTATTGGTCATACTACCCGGGCTGATTTGGAAGTTTCCGGTCTGGAAGCCACGGCAATTTATTACTTTAGAAACTGTGCGATTACACCTGATGGCAAAACTGATTATTGTGCACCTGTAAAAAAGATAGTCATATAAAGAGCGGTATTAGTTTAAAGCACATTGGCTTTGGGAAAGAGTTCGTAACCAAAGCTAATGTGAACTATCGTGTAAAGTTCAATCTTATATGGGCTTCTGTCTTAAAAAGCTGCGTGGTTGCCCAACGAATTCGAATTGAAACGTTGCAATAAATGAGCTATTGAAACGCGTCCCCAATCAACTCATAATTAGATTTGGCAAGTTTTGAGCTTTTGTGTCACTATAGATCAAGTTTATTCCATGACCCCGTTAAAGTTTGACTGGCGGCTATATGAACCTTGCAGCCAAGATCTTAAAAGCTGTCCACGGTTGAATAGTTATAATTTTACATTGATTTTATGCAACATGAGCTACAAGTAATAACGGCATTCGGTTATGCTATTTTAATAAGCGGGTTTGGCTATTTGTTTTTTACTGAGAATGGGCTTGATGCAGGACAGTGGATACTGCAAGCTAGTCTAATCTGGGAATTTGTCATATGGCAGATTAAGCCACGACTTTCACTAAACCGCCCTAATGCCGAGGCTCCGCTTTATAAAACCTTAGGCTGGGGTAATCGTTTAACCATTTTACGTGGCTTACTCATAGCGATGACCGGAGGATTTTTGCTTTTGCCTCACGGTAATGACTTTAATGATTTACTTCCCGCCCTGTTTTATACCTTAGCCGCCCTTCTCGATCGTTTAGATGGTTATGCTGCTCGCAAAAGTAAACAAGTCAGCATTTTGGGTAGTGAACTTGATATTACTTTTGATGCCTTAGGCTTAGTCATTGCACCCCTACTCGCCATTAGTTTAGGCCGGTTACACTATTCTTATCTATTATTAAGTGTGGCTTATTACATTTATTGCTGGGGTCTTAAGTATCGTAGTCAACACGAGTTAGCGCTGTTTACACCGCCCGCCAATGCGGTTCGCCGCACCTTAGCGGGCTTTCAAATGGCTTTATTAGCAGTGATTCTTTGGCCGGTGTTTCAACCATCTTTTACTCTGATCATTGGCATTACCTTTATGTTGCCGGTGCTATTTGGTTTTATCGTGGATTGGTGCATCGTTTGTGGTTGGCTAGTGCCTGGCTTTGTCATTACCATTGACCGCTTCAGCTATGACTATTTTCAACCCTGTTTGCGGGGATTGCTAATGTTACTGTTAATACTGATCCCGGCAGAACTGAATTTATTCAGCGCTATTAAGCAACTTAGTTTTCTACCCGTTAGTTTTCTACCCGTATTGATAGTTTTCTTAAGTTTAGGGGTTATCCTTTTTGGCTATGCAGGACGCATTGGCGCTTTAATATTATTGCTGTTCGCGGGCGAGTATTTTGATCACCTCCCCTCGCCGGTTTTAAGCACCAGTTTACTCTTTACGCTAAGTTGGCTTTTACTGTTAGGCACAGGCCGCTTTAGTGTTTGGCAAGGGGATGATGACTGGGTCAAACGCTATGAGGGCGCCTAATGTCCAAGCTTAAAACGATACCGATTTTGTTATGGTCTAGCGCGTTCATTTTAGTCAGTTGGATACTGTATCAGTTACCCCTAACCACCCTCAGTGAGCGTTTAAGTAATCTCTCTCTTAAGCAATGGCTGGCATGGGTCGCTCTAAATCTAGGCATTATTTTGATAGCTACAAAACGCTGGTTAAGCTTGCTTAAGGGTTTCAATTTAGCTGTTCCATTTTGGCAATTATTACTGATTAGACAGGCCGGACAAGCTATTAGCTTTATTACTCCGGATCCACAATTTGGCGGCGAGCCGTTACAAATTTATTGGCTCTGGAAACGCCATCATTGGCCGATACATAGCGCTTTATTAGCGATAGGTGTTGATCGCTTCTATGAATTATGGATTAACTTTGGGGTGTTATTGGTCAGTGTGGTCTTGTTAATGATCCCCTCGATATCTTCCCTAACCTACTCGACTTCAGCACTTAACGGGTCGGCCTTATTCTTTGCGCTGTTATTCATACTGTTAAGCTTATCTCTGCTAGGTGGATTTATCCTTAAACACCCCGACCGAGTCTTAGTCTGGCTTAAGCGCGTCACACACTACTGGCAGCATCATCCCCTCTTAGTCAACATTGAAAGCCATTGGCAACGTTTGAACGCTGATTTAAAACAGCTAATGACACAACATACTCACTATTGATAGCGTCATGAAAAAACTGCCCTCTATTTATACTTATCTATTAGTTATCATAATTGCGCCAACCGCTTATGCAAACGATGATAGCATCGTAGAATTAGACGAATTAGTTGTCACTGCACCTTTACAAAATAATGTCTCTGAGTCTGTAGCGCCTATCACCGTATTAAGCGATAAGGAGTTGCGCTTAAAAGTCGGACACAGTATTGGTGAAACACTCAAGAACGAACTTGGCATTACCAGCCAATCATTTGGCCCAGGCGTAGGCTCACCCGTTATTCGTGGTCAAAGTGGGCCGCGAGTGCGCGTATTAAATAATGGTATTGGCAGTAACGACGTCTCCGCCATTAGCCCTGACCACGCCACCAGTGTTGAACCTCTATTAGCAGAGCGTATTGAAGTGTTACGCGGCCCCGCTTCCTTACTTTACGGCAGTGGTGCCATTGGTGGTGTGGTTAATGTGCTGGACAACCGAATTCCAGAAAAACGACCTGAGAGACTACTTGGAGGTGCCTTTGAACAACGCTTCGACTCTGTATCAGATGAGACCTCCACTGTTTTAAAAATAGAAGGTGGTAAAAACAATCTGGCCTATCATTTGGATGGTTTTAATCGTGACCGCAACAATCTTGACATTGGCGGCTCGGCGATTGATGTTAAAGCGGTTCAAGCAACCGATCCAATGCTCTCTGTTATTCAAAACACTCACGGCTACATTAATAACACCTCCGCTAATGCTATCAGTGGTTCCGCTGGTGTATCTCTAATAGGAGATCCAGGCTTTGCTGGGATATCTATTAACCGCTTGGAAAATAACTACGGCATTGCACCGGATGGTTCTGGAGGTGAACTGACCCGAATAGATCTTAAACAAAGTAAATATGACTTCAAAAGTGAGCTAAAAAAACCCTTTCGCTATGCTGAATCTTTACGTATGAAACTGGGCTACACCGATTATCAACATACTGAAATTCCTGATGGCGTAGCCGCTTCATTTTTTACTAATAAAACGTATGAGAGTCGTCTGGAACTCACCCACAACCCACTGGGGATGTTTCGCGGCATGATTGGTTTTCAAGCGCTTGCAGGCGATTTTTCTGCGTTTAATAAAGCGACTAACAACATTATTGTCCCGCAAACTCAAAGTAATAGTTACGGTGTGTTTGCCTTAGAATCTTTCAATATCGACGAGCTTCCCATCCAATTAGGCCTCCGAATTGAAAACACATCCCTGACTCCAAAAGGTTTTTCTAATCTTACGTATACACCGATCAGTGCCTCTGGTTCCAGCGTATGGAAATTAAATAATAGCAACCATATTAATCTTGCCCTAACCCGTTCACAACGAGCGCCACAAATACAAGAGTTAACGGTCAACGGTTACCACGATGCCACCCGTAGCTATGAAATCGGGGACATTAATTTACATGAAGAAACCTCATACAATCTGGATTTAGGGTATAAATTTAAATCAGACCGGGTTAGAGTTCAAGTTGATCTGTTCCACAATTGGGCGAACGCTTACATCTACCAACAACGTAATGGACTATTCATTGATGGTGCTGCGGTTGTTAAAAGCAGTCAGGCCAATGCTACCTTTATGGGTTATGAAAGCAAACTCACCATCCCTTTACTACAAAACCAATTTGGATTGGTTGAGTTAATGCTGTTTAGTGATTTTACACGCGGTCAATTTGTTAACGGTAGCGATGTACCACGTATGCCACCGTTACGTTTCGGTTTTCAGTTAGATCACAGTAAAGGCAATTGGGATACTAATCTTCGCTTAACACGAGGCGAAACCCAAACTCATACCGGTGAGTTCGACACACCCACTGCTGGCTATTTGTTGCTTAGCTTAGGAACACAATATCAACTCTTAAATGTTCACGAGGTAGATATCATGATCTTTGCCAAGGGAAATAACTTACTGAATGAGAACATACGTAATTCTACTTCTTACCTAAGAAACTTTGCCCCCGAACCAGGACGTGGTGCAGAAATTGGCTTTAGAGTAAGTTATTAAAGGATTTTCAAATTCACATAGCCTAAACGAAAGAATTATTCTTAAGAATTCAGATATAAGTTTACTCTGACCCCGTTACTTCCTTCCGATCACACTCATGTTTAGGCTTTCTTAGGCGGTTTTATCGGTAATAGTTTGACAATGGAGCTGATCTATATTGATAATGTACATTTATTTGTACATTAAGGTGTGAGATGAGACAAGCTAGTTTTACTGACGTGCGAAATCACGCTAAACAATATTTTGATATGGTTGAATCTGGTGAATCAGTCCGGGTTTTAAGAAATGGCAAACCTATCGCTGATATTATCCCTATTATTTCTGATTTACCTTCTTGGAAGCAACGGAAAGCTCAACCTTTAGTGTTGGACGGTGTTTCGATAAGTCAGATGATTTTGGACGAACGTAGTCCCGTTATCTGATGTTAGTTTTTTTGATGGTTCTGCATTTGTGAAGCGTTATATTCAAGAAGCAGGGACTGATCAAGTCATGGAGTGGTGTGATAAGGCTACTGAGATTGGCTTATCGAGTGTAGCTTTACCTGAAATTATTTCAGCTTTTTGCCGTTTACAGAGAGAAGATAAAATTAAGGGTCAGAAGGGGTCAGAGTAAACTTAAATGTTGTGTGTTCTATAATCTGACCTCTAAAACAATTTATTTGTTGCAAACAAATAGGGTTGCTATAAGGCAAAAAAAACAATTGAAACGGGAAATGAATTTAAGTTTACTCTGACCCCGTT
>CAIMEB010000186.1 GCA_903839855.1 uncultured Methylococcaceae bacterium | reverse complement strand
TCAGCCTTAATACCTTCAGCCCATAGTTCTAATCGATCACCAAACATAACTTTAATCTCCTGTAAATCATCCACTTCTGGAAGTACGATAGCGTAGTTTTTCTTTCTTTTCAAGGTTGCCCTGATCCAGATAGCAAACACGCGCTTTAAATCGGGTCTATCTTCTAACCAGTCATTTAATAAGCCGATTAATTCTATGATACTGGCCGGTTCACTGAACTGTTCAAAGCGAAATACGGCAGCCACCAGGTTCTTAAGTGAGGCCAGTTCGGTATCAGAATAAGCATTCTCTGCGATCAAATGATATTTTAAATCAAGAACTTGAAAAAGCCTTTAATATCGCTAATGAAGCCAATTTCAGCGAAGAAGAGCTAGAGCTTCAGCACAAAAAGAAAGACTGGATTTATATTCAAAAAAGCTCAATTGAATACGCTACAAAGACAGGTCTACAACAAGGACTGGAACAGGGTTTAGAGCAAGGTGAATGGAAGGAAAAGCTAAAAATAATAGAAAACGCCGTTCGAATAGGATTACCCATGCAAACCATTATTGACCTAACCGGGCTTGATGAGGAAAAAATAAGTTCATTACTGTCTAAAAGATTACTCAAGTAATAGTCAGTCAAACCAATAATTTTTTGATTTCAGCAATACGAAATTCTTTGATGAGTGTTTTTACTTTTATAATAAAAGGACGATATTCAGGTTGATTTTTGACTAAAATATCAAGGTGTTTATTAAGCCCCATAAGATCCCCAATTCGAACAAAACCTCTGAGCTTTTCAATAGCCTCTTCGGTAGGTCTTAACATGACTTCTTCAAATGATGAATCAGATACATCAATATTATCGGTTTGAAAAATCCAGCTCAATCCTAAATGTAGTTTCAATTTATTGAGTAAATGCTGAACCTGAATGGGTTTGGCAAGAAAATCGTTAGCGCCTGCGTTCATTGCAGTAAGGCGGTCGGAAGGGTAAGCATTGGCACTAAGAATAATAATGGGCATCATCAGACCCCTATCACGTATTTGAAGAGTCGTTTCTGAGCCATCTATTCCAGTCATAGCCAAATCCAGAATGATAAGATTAGGCTTCATTTTTTCAACTTTTAACAGGCAATCCTCACCTGATCTGGCTTCTTCAATGATAAAACCAAGCGGCACCAGAATTGATTTAATCAAGTCCCGATGATCAGACTGATCATCAACGACCAGAACCTTTTGTCGTCGGCCTTGATAACCGGTAATATCTTCAATTTTGTATTGTTCACTCTCTGTACCCAAATTAGCCAAAAATAAGCGTACCGTAAACGTCGATCCAACCCCCACTTGACTACTGACCACCAGTTCTCCCCCCATAATTTCAGTTAAAATTTTACTGATGGTTAGACCTAAGCCACTACCAGAAACGGCATTACCTGTGACCGTATTTAAGCGGGTGAATGGTTGAAAAATATCCTGTAATTGTTGTTCATGGATACCATCACCGGTGTCCGTTATTTCAAATTTGGCAACACCTGCGCTGTAGCTAATGCTTAATACAATGCCTCCTGTTTGAGTAAACTTAATAGCATTACTTAATATATTGATTAAAATTTGACCCACCCGTTTCTCGTCTGCTTTGATGCGTTTGGGTAAGGTATTGATTATCTGGCAACGAAAATATAACCCTTTATCCTCTGCCTGTGCTTTATAAACATGTACGAGATGTTCAATGAGTGCATGAAAGTCAAAAGGATCATAATGTAATTCAAATTTGCGTGCTTCGATACGGGCAATATCCAGTATATCCTCAATTAATGCGGACAAATGTTCGCCACTACGTTTAAGGGTATCCACGGCCTGTCTTCGATGTTCAGGGATACTGGGATCTTTTTGTAAAATGTAAGAATATCCAACAATACTATTGAGCGGTGAGCGAATCTCATGGCTCATATTACTGAGAAATCGGCTTTTAGCTTGATTTGCTGAATTGGCTATCCTCATGGTTTCTTGTAACTTAATGTCCGTTTTTTTATGTTCTTCAATTTCAAGCAACAAGAGTTGGGTTTGTTTAGCGGTTTCTTTTTGAGCCACTTGCCGACTTTCGGCATTCAAAATAAGCCACCAGGTACATAAACCGATAAAGACTAACAGCGACGCATAGATTTTAAAGAAGTTCTTCAGTAATAATTGAAAGGCATCAAAATTATTCTGAACACTTAATAAATCCTGATAATAAATGATGCTGATAAAAATGCCAGTCAAGATCGATAAGAATAAAAACATCAAAGCAAAACGGAGTAAACGTAATTTAGCCGTCATGTTGATTCTTGACGGTAATAGACGCTTAGCCAGGGCTTTTAGATAATCATCGAAACGAAAACCGGTTTTACAAATGTCTAAACAACGTGCATCCAAAGTACAGCAAAGTGAGCAGATCGCACCCGCATAAGCAGGGCAATAAGCCATATCTTCATGTTCAAATTCATTTTCGCAGATAGAACATTTATTTTGTGTTTTAGGATTATTCTCATTACGGTCGCGAGTTAGATAATGCTTATCACCCGCTAACCAGGCAATGGCAGGTGTCAGTATGAAAGCGAGTCCTAAGGCAATAAAGCCTGAAAAAGCTTTAGGTGTATTTCCAAAGAGTCCTGTATAAGCTAATATTGATATTAACGAGGCCGATAGTGTAGAAATAATGCCCACAGGGTTAAGATCGGCTAAATAAGCTCTTTTAAATTCGACTATTTTTGGACTGAGTCCTAATGGTTTGTTAATCATCAACTCTGCCGCAATCGTACATATCCAGGCGATTGACATGTGAGAAAATAGCCCCAGGACTTTTTCTAAGGCACCAAAAACACCAAATTCCATTAACAATAGTGCAATTAAGACATTAAATAACAACCATACGACGCGCCCAGGATGACTGTGGGTAATTCTGGAAAAAAAGTTAGACCACGCCAGAGAGCCTGCGTAAGCATTGGTCACATTGATTTTAATCTGACTCAGAATCACAAACAGAGTGGTTGCAGCCAGTGCCAATCTGGGATTCTCAAAAAGTTCTTTATAAGCGACCAGATACATTTGAGTGGGTTCATGAGCATGCTCAGAACTGATGCCATGCCGGATTGCTAAATCGGCCAGTAAAGCCCCCAGTATTTGTCTGACGGCTCCAAAGATAACCCAGCCGGGTCCACCTGCGATCATTGCACACCACCAGCGTATATTATTGGCTGGTGTTTTATCGGGCATAAAACGTAGAAAATCTACTTGTTCGCCAATTTGTGCCATCATTGAGAAAGCGACTGTAGCTGCAGCACCAAAAAGCATCCAGTCGAAGCCTTGTGCTGTACTTGCTAACCAAAAGTGATCTTTTAATATAGTCAGTGCATCAGGTTCGTGTATGGCTACTGCAACATAAGGCGAGACGAGCAACAGTAACCAGATGGGTTGTGTCCATAATTGCAAACGGCTAATCGTGGTAATACCGAAAGTAACTAACGGGATGACCAAAATAGCACTGATTACATGTGCAATCGGTAATGGAATATGGAAATACAGTTCGATTGCAAGTGACATGATCGACGCTTCGAGTGCAAACAAAGTAAAGGTAAACGAAGCATAAATTAATGAAGTAACAGTAGAGCCAATATAACCAAAACCTGAGCTTCTGGTTAATAAATCAATGTCAATATGATAGCGGGCAGCGTAATAACTGATGGGTAAACTGGTGATAAAGATAATCATCGATACAATGATGATCGCCCATACCGCATTGGCAAACCCATAGTTAATGGATAAAAATCCACCAATTGCTTCCAGTACCAGAAAGGCGGTTGAGCCTAAAGCTGCATTAGCAACTTCAAACTCAGACCATTTCCTGAAACTACGAGGCGCGTAACGTAAGGCATAATCTTCCATTGTTTCATTGGCAACAAAGGAATTATATTCACGACGGACGTTCGTGATATGTTGATGAATATCAGGTTTCACAGGCTTTTGAGAGTCAGTGTACGGAAACCGTTGACTATACCCAATTTTCTCTACTTGGATAAAACTAATATTGCAGGATTATCGGCGTTCATGTCCCATGTGCAGGGTCAACGGAGAACCTTGATTGTTAATAATCATTTCTTTATCTGCCTCCGGCTCAGCTTCATTGGCTGTATTACTTGAGGTGTTAGTCGTTCCAGCCTTTTCAACACTAATCGGTTCAGGTGATAACTTAGGGACTGGTTTAACCACTATTTGAACACTTGGCATCCAGGATGGCTTGAAATTAATTGTCTCAATCGGGTTGGTGGTAGTCACCACAGGGATTTTTAAATCATCCAGTAGATTAAAACAGGTGGTGGTGATTTGGTCGACCAATTTGTCAATGACTTGTGTTTGATTGGTATTCGAAAATAATCCCTGCGTGCTAAAAGTCATTTCATGTTCAATGGGTGCTTCATTAGTACCTATTTTTTTTAGAATACAACTGATGGGTAAAACATCGGCTTTCTGAAATTCAGGTGAGCGTGGGTCAGCATTGCCTTGGCTAAAAGAGAAGCCAACGGGCGTGCTTTGGTGAGTTATGGGATCTAATTTTGCGGTTAATGTATGTGAATAATGGTTATCAGACTGCTTAACAGGAAAGTGCCATTCAGCCAGATTTTTTATGACCCGTTCAGCGATTTGCTTTTGTGCTTGAGCTGAACCCACTGGCTGCCCGTTTTCATTATCAAGTTTAAATTCGATAGCCGTTATTGAAGATTTATCATAAGCACTGACATTTATTGCCTGTACATTTGAAGATCCCATGCTGGTAAAGAGCAGCAGACAAATCGTATAAGATAATTTTGTTAATTTTTTCAAAGCCATAACATCCCCCAATTAATATATTCATACTCTACGATAACCCTTCTATGAGGGGTATACGTCAAATAACTGACAGTTATCTGACGGATTGTGCCGATTGAATGAAATCTGAATAATCTCAACTGCCAGTGTTGGCCGCATCGCCATTTGGCGCTTGCATTTACATTCTAGCTGATGAAGAGAAGGGGATTATAAATGAAAAGTTATATTAAACATGCAGTAGGTGGCTTTAATAAGCATCTACTTAGTACGGCAGTAATAACTGCCCTAGCAGTAGGTCACTCGACTGCTTCTTATGCAGGAGCTACTTTTAAAATTGATGATACTAAATGGGTGAGCGTAGGTTTAGGTTTACGTACAAGTTTTACGTCCACTGAATCTGCCGCAGGCGCTACACATAATCAATGGAGCAATAATTTTGCCTTAGATAATGCGCGTTTGTATTTTGCCGGTCAAATTCACAAGTATTTAAAGGTAGAGTTTAACACCGATTCCACAACGAGTACTTCGGGTAATGGAGACATCAGGATATTGGATGCGATTGGTAAAATTGAGTATAACGCTTATGCCAATCTTTGGGTCGGTCGTATGTTGGTACCTGGCGAGCGTCGGGAAATGAACGGACCGTTTTATAGCGGTATTTATCAAACCTTTGGTGCAGGGACACCTTTTGAGCCTGCTGATTATAATACGACTATTCAAAACAATGGCACATCGGCAGGCTCTTTTGGTCGTGATGATGGTGCGACAGTTTGGGGTGCAGCGTTTAATGATCGTTTTCAATATGCCGTTGGTTTCTTCCGTGGCTTAAGAGGCGGTGCGAATGCCAGTGACAATCCTTCTTTTGCACAAAAAATATCGTATAACTTTTGGGAAGTCGAGAAAAACCCAGGCTATTACACCTCAGGCACTTATTACGGTAAAGGCGGGGATATTTTAACGGTATCGCTCAATAATCAATATCAAAGCCAAGGCGCAGGATCAAAGGCTACTCCAGGTAACTTTCGTGGCACAGGTGTCGATGTGTTAATGGAAAAAATCTTACCTAATAAAGCCGTATTGACTTTTGAAGGTGATTATAAAAATTACGGCATTAGTGGTGGAAACTACCATGCAATAGCAAATACGCCTTCTACAGGGATCATGCCAAACTTCAATATGTTTGCTGGACAAGCCTATGATGTGAGCGGTATGTATATGTTCCCACAAAAAATTGGTATTGGTTTAATTCAGCCTTATTTACGCTATGTCAACGTTAATCCAACAGGCAGTTCTAACCGTAACGCATACCAAACCGGTATTAATTATGTTATAGACGGCCACAATGCAGTTATTTCTTTAAACTACATTTATGGTGACTTGGCGACTAAAGGGCTTAATTATACGACCACAGCAACAGGCGATAAAGTTAGCTCTCTTTTACTGGGCTTTCAATGGCAAATCTAACTTCTTTGTTACTTTAGGATAACTTCTATGAACAGAATTTCTGAAAAATTACGTAAATTAAGTATTGTAAGCGCAATGGCATTATTAACAGTCGCTTCGGGTACTGTAAGAGCCGAAGACACTATTAAGGTAGGTGTATTGCATTCCCTGTCTGGCACTATGGCGATCAGTGAAACCACACTGAAAGATACCATGTTGATGCTAATTGATGAGCAAAACAAAAAAGGCGGCTTGTTAGGTAAGAAACTGGAACCGGTTGTGGTTGATCCTGCATCAAACTGGCCGTTATTTGCTGAAAAAGCCCGAGAGTTATTAACCAAAGATAAAGTGGCGGCAATCTTTGGTTGCTGGACTTCTGTATCTCGTAAATCAGTATTACCGGTTATTGAAGAGTTAAATGGCTTGCTGTTTTATCCTGTTCAGTACGAAGGCGAAGAGTCATCTAAAAACGTATTTTATACCGGTGCAGCGCCTAATCAACAAGCGATTCCAGCAGTTGATTATTTGATGAATGACCTAAAAGTAAAGCGTTGGGTGTTAGCGGGTACTGACTATGTGTATCCAAGAACCACCAACAAGATTTTAGAAGCGTATTTAAAATCTAAAGGCGTTGCTAAAAAAGACATCCTGATCAACTACACACCCTTTGGACACTCTGATTGGCAAAGTATCGTAGCAGACATTAAAAAGTTTGGTTCTACGGGTAAAAAGACAGCAGTAGTTTCTACTATTAATGGTGATGCTAACATTCCTTTCTATAAAGAATTAGGTAACCAAGGGATTTCTGCTGAAAAAATTCCCGTTATTGCCTTTTCAGTGGGAGAAGAAGAGTTATCGGGCATGGACACTAAGCCGTTAGTCGGTCATTTAGCGGCCTGGAACTATTTCATGAGTGTTGATAGCACTAAAAATGCGGCCTTCATTGAAAAATGGCATGAGTACACTAAAAACCCAAAGCGCGTAACGAATGATCCAATGGAAGCGCATTACATTGGTTTCAACATGTGGGTTAAAGCAGTTGAGAAAGCCGGTACAACTGATCCAACTGCGGTTCAAAAAGCGATTATCGGTGTTGAATATCCCAACCTGACGGGCGGTACTTCTAAAATGTTGCCTAACCATCACATCAGCAAACCCGTGTTAATTGGTGAAATTCAAGACGATGGTCAGTTATTGACAGTTTGGCAAACCAATACCTTGGTGGATGGTGATGCCTGGTCTGATTTCTTACCAGAAAGTAAACCCATCATTGCTGATTGGACAGCGCCTATTAATTGCGGTAACTACAATACCAAAACTAAAAAATGTTCAGGACAAAACTTTTAATAGTGTGTTCTGAATCATTCTTACCAAGTACTTAAAATACTTAAACCAGGCGAGTTAGTCGATATTAATTTAAGGCTAACTCGCTGTTTTGGAGATAACATGAAGGCGAAATCAATTAAAGGATACTGTCGACTGGCTGCCTGTTTAATGCTGGTGTTTTCGCTAGCCATTCATGGCGATCAGGATGTATCAAAGCAACAACTCTTGCTTAATGCGTTAACTAATTTAAAGCAAGGTTCCATGGCTGAACGTGAGCAAGCCATTATTCAACTAGCCGATAACGGCAGTTCCAGTTTGACGATTTTGCAGGCACTGCTGGATGGTCAACTCTTTATACTTAAATCAGACGACTCTCTAGTGATCGGTGCTGATAATAACCAAGGTTATGATATTCGTGATGCCATTACAGGGACTGCAAAGGGAGCTGTTGAGCGCACAGATGTTGGCAAGATCAACTTAACCAACAAACTTAGAGTTTCATTAAGGAAAATCATTGGGCAATTACAATTAAGTTCAGATGACCCTGCTATTCGTTTAGCCGCTGTTAAAGCGATGGGAAATGAAGAGGATGAAAGTGCCTTAGCTATCTTAAAAGCGCGTGAAGGCGTTGAGAAGGATGAGACAGTTAAGCAAGCCATAAAAGTTGTATTTTTGTTAAAAGATATGAACAGTGGTGATAAAGCACTCCGCATCAATGCAATCGATGCCTTAAAGGAAGTGAACAGTCTGGATGTCGTTAACCGACTGAATGCTATGGTCGAAAAGGATGAGGCAGGAAATTTTGTAGAGTCAGATATTGATATCCGAAATACAGCAAAAGCGGCGTTAATTAATATCAATACTCGATTACAACTTTACAGTTCAATAGAAACGGTGTTTTTTGGCCTTAGTTTAGGTGCAGTTCTAGTATTGGCTGCTATTGGATTAGCCATCACCTTTGGGGTGATGGGTGTTATAAACATGGCACATGGCGAATTAATGATGCTAGGTGCTTATACCACTTACGTTATGCAGCAATTAATGCCTAACAATTTAGCCTTTTCAGTGCTGTTATCTATTCCCGCCGCCTTTGTTATTTCTGCTTTGGTAGGTATTGCTATTGAAAGAGGGATTATTCGATTTTTGTATGGTAGACCCTTAGAGACGTTACTGGCTACTTTTGGTGTCAGCTTAATACTTCAGCAAAGTGTACGGTCTATCTTTTCACCCTTAAACCGTAGTGTAGCAACGCCAGAATGGATGAGTGGCTCTTGGCAGGTGAATGATTTCTTGTCACTGACCTGGAATCGCTTTTATATCCTGGTCTTTTGTTTAATAGTATTTGTGTTGCTGTTGCAGATTCTTAAACGCACCAGTTTAGGTCTTGAAGTAAGAGCTGTTGCTCAAAACCGAAATATGGCTAAAGCCATGGGTATCCCAACCTCCAGAGTAGATGCCATGACCTTTGGTTTGGGATCAGGCATTGCAGGGGTGGCGGGGGTGGCCTTAAGTCAGATTACCAATGTGGGCCCCAATCTGGGACAGGCTTATATTGTCGATTCCTTTATGGTCGTCGTGTTTGGCGGCGTGGGGAACTTATGGGGAACCTTAGTGGCTGGGTTTGTGTTGGGTATTGCTAATAAATTCCTGGAGCCTTTTGCGGGTGCTGTTTTAGCGAAAATATTAGTCCTTATCTTTATTATTCTATTTATCCAGAAACGTCCGCGAGGTTTGTTTCCACAAAAGGGTAGGGCGGCGGATTCGTAGTTGTGATTAATAACGATAGAAATTTTATAACTTTAAAGTGGAATTGATATGAAATTAATAGGATTAGGTACTGATAAAATCGGTACGACAGTATTGATACTGCTGGCTTCGGTGAGTTTTATTATACCGCTTTGTAATTTAGTTTCTCCTGCTGATTCACCGCTGCATTTTTCGGCCTATACCGTCTCGGTACTGGGTAAGTATTTAACATTTGCTCTATTGGGCTTGTCGTTAGATTTAGTCTGGGGCTATTGTGGTATTTTGGCGCTCGGTCAAGGCGCATTCTTTGCGTTGGGTGGTTACGCCATGGGCATGTATTTAATGCGCCAGATTGGTACACGGGGCGTTTATGGTGATCCCTTATTGCCCGATTTTATGGTGTTTCTAAATTGGAAAGAACTGCCGTGGTATTGGTTAGGCTTTGATAATTTCTGGTTTGCCCTGTTGATGGTGGTATTGGTGCCCGGCGTGTTAGCGTTTGTATTTGGCTGGTTGGCCTTTCGCTCAAGAGTCACGGGGGTTTATCTTTCGATCATTACTCAAGCATTGACCTATGCTTTGTTACTGGCCTTTTTCCGAAATGAAATGGGCTTTGGTGGTAATAATGGCTTGACTGATTTTAAAGAATTATTGGGCTTTAATATTCAGTCAGAGGCATTACGAGCCTTATTGTTGATGATATCCGGTGTCACCCTGATTGCGGTTTTTATACTGTGTCGATGGTTGGTTAATACTAAATTGGGCAGAGTAGTGACTGCTATTCGTGATCAAGAATCACGGGTACGGTTTTTAGGGTATCGTGTTGAGATGTTTAAGCTGTGGATCTTTGTATTCTCAGCGATGATAGCCGGAATAGCCGGGGCGCTGTATGTGCCTCAAGTGGGCATTATCAATCCCAGTGAATTTTCACCACTCAACTCACTTGAGATCGTTATTTGGGTCGCTATTGGTGGGCGAGGAACATTATATGGCGCAATTATAGGGGCTGTACTGGTTAATTATAGCAAAACAGTATTGACCGGTTTAATGCCAGAAATTTGGCTGTTTACCTTAGGTGCTGTTTTTGTATTGGTTACTGTATTTTTACCTGATGGCCTGGTAGGTTTAATGCGTCGCCGTTTACAGGAGAGTCATTCATGAATATATTTGCTGAAAATCTGTTTGGCGAGGTACCCAAAGTAAGTTCTGGCAATCTGGTTGTCGAAGGTGAACTGGATACTCGTCATGGTCCCATATTATATTTAGAAGATGTGAGCGTTAGTTTTGATGGTTTTAAAGCGCTCAATCATATGTCACTTTATATTGATGCTGGTGAATTGCGCTGTATGATCGGGCCTAATGGTGCTGGAAAGACCACATTGATGGACGTTATTACCGGCAAGACTCGCCCCGATACAGGGACGGTATTCTTTGGACAAACCATCGATTTATTGCAAATAGATGAACCCGCTATTGCGCAGGCAGGTATTTGCCGAAAATTTCAAAAGCCGAGTGTATTTGATGCTTTAACAGTATTTGAAAACCTGGAGTTAGCACTAAAGGCGGATAAACGTACCTGGCAAACCCTGTTTTATCGACTCAATGGAGAGCAACGTGACCGTATCGATCAGATTATTGAAACGATTGGTTTAACCGCCTGCAATCACCAGCGCGCCGGCATCCTTTCGCATGGACAAAAACAATGGCTGGAAATTGGGATGTTATTAATGCAGGAGCCCAAAGTAATGCTCGTGGATGAACCGATTGCAGGGATGACACATCAAGAGATTGAGCGGACCGCAGAGTTGTTGTTATCGCTACAGGGACAGCGCTCTATCGTTGTTGTTGAGCATGATATGGAATTTGTTCGATCCATTGCCAGTAAGGTTACTGTTTTGCACGAAGGTTCGGTATTAACGGAAGGTACAATGGATGAAGTCCAAAACGATCCACGTGTCATTCAAGTGTATTTGGGGGGATAATGCTTAAAATTAAAGGGTTACAGCAGTATTACGGTGAAAGCCATACCTTGTGGGATTTACAGCTTGATGTCCCGAAAGGCGCTTGTGTGTGTTTGATGGGGCGAAATGGTGTGGGTAAGACCACCTTATTAAAAGCTATTATGGGGCTAGTGCCCGTTAGAGAAGGAAAACTTGAGCTTGATGGTGAGTCTTTGGTTAATGCAAAAGCAGAAAAGCGTGCAGAACTCGGTATAGGCTATGTGCCTCAGGGGCGGGAGATATTTCCGTTATTGACAGTAGAAGAAAATCTTAAGACAGGACTTCGGGCTGCACGTCGACACGGTATAAAAAAGATCCCCGATCATATCTATGAGATTTTCCCCGTATTAAAACAGATGTTAAACCGGCGGGGTGGCGATTTATCCGGGGGGCAACAACAACAGCTCGCCATTGGACGCGCCTTGGTATTAAATCCCCGGCTACTAATCCTGGATGAACCCACAGAAGGAATTCAGCCCAATATCGTCAGTGAAATCGGTGATGTGATCATCCGGCTTAATCGTTCTTTGGGTAAACCGATCCAGATGCCAAAACCTAATCCGAATGATTTAGGTGAAGTGCATGAAGCGATATCAAAGATTAATCACGAGCTAGGTGTCACTGTGTTATTAGTTGAACAAAAGTTGCCTTTCGCCCGTAAAGTAGCTGATCGGTTTTGCATCATGGATAGGGGGCGTAATGTCGCGATTGGTGAAATGGATCAGCTTGCTGAGGATATGGTTAAACGTTATTTGACGGTTTAAATGCAGAGAGCGCTGCGCGTGTCATCAAGTTGTGGTAAATTTTAGCTTCGCCGCATAAAGTCTTTATGTGGGATTTTGCAAATAAAGAGGAATTGTTATGAAAATGAAATGCCTGCTTGTATTAAGTGCTCTAATGACACTGGTTTCGTCACCTGTTTTTGCTCATATCGGTGTAAATGCAGATCATAGTAAGGTCAAGAACTTGCTTTTACATTTAATGAGTTTCGATCACCTGGCAACGATAATAGGCTTGGGTCTTTGTGTATTTATGGGTGGTCAATTATTGCTGTCGTTGTTACTCCGTGTGATTAAAAGAAGATATTGATGGGTATAAGGTGTCGATGACCGGGATGGCTGTGTCGGAAGGTTGGCAAGCCAGATTAGATCTTGAGTTTGCGCTAAGTCAGCAGAAAACAGTTATTTCCAAGCGTCGTCATAGTGGTCCGCTAACTATTCAACGGCCCTTTTATCCAGAAGGTGATGTTTGTCATCTGTATTTACTACATCCACCAGGTGGTGTGGTTGCAGGTGATAGTTTGACGATTAATATCAATGCGACTGCCCATAGCTCTGCATTGATTACGACGCCCGCAGCCGGTAAGTTTTATCGGAGCCAAGGGGCGCTGGCGAAGCAAAAAGTAAGTATTAAAGTCGCTGCTGGTGCGACTTTAGAATGGTTGCCGCAAGAAACCATTATCTACGAAGGCGCTCAGGTTGTGTCTGAGTTACTTATTGAACTGGATGAAAAAGCAAGCTTTATCGGTTGGGAAGTCTTGGCTCTAGGTCGACCAGCGGCTAATGAGGGCTTTACAACCGGTGAGGTGACTTTAAGTTGGCAAATATATCGAGCTGATACGCTTTTTTATCAGGAGCGTATCAAACTGGATGCACGCGCTTTTGCCGCCCGTTGGGGTTTGAATGGACATTCTGCGTCGGGGACATTATTTGTGTATCCAGCGTCATCGGTGCAGTTACAAAAAGTACAAGAACTTATCGGTGATCAACCGGGACGTGGCGTGACTTTAATTGATGATTTGTTGATTAGTAGGGCGCTTGATAACCGCGCTGATCGGCTGCGTGAGTTTTTTCAGCAAGTTTGGGTTTTATTGCGGCCAGATGTATTAAACCGTCATGCCTGTGAGCCGCGTATTTGGGCAACCTAGCATGTTGTTAAACACTCGGTTATATCTACGGTCATGTTGGTTTACGGCTATTGCTTAAAAGCCAACCTATACTACGTATTCTTGATGAGGTGTATTATTAAATTTGAAAAATGTTAAACTCAGAACGTTTTTTTAGTGACCCTTATTAATTTACAAGCCCATTAATATGAGACAAACCATGCAAATAACCGCCGAACTCGATAGTCAGCATGTTGAAAAACTGCATGTCCTGGAAAAGACGCTTAAAAAAAACACTTCTGAGTTAATAGCTTTTGCCATTGATAAAGTATTTACCGACAACTCTGCCAAAACAGAAGGATCTACTGCTTATCAGCTCATGCTGGATTCAGGTTTTATTGGCTGTGTGGAAATGGACGAAAATCTTTCAGAAAATTATAAAGCCAGTCTGGATTGGAGTCATAAACTGTGATTATTGCCGACACAGGTTTTTGGATTGCCTTGGCAGATAAAAAGGATAAACACTATTATCAGGCGAATGAGTTTGTCAAAACAAGCTCCGAAAAATTGATTACCACTTATCCTGTGATAACTGAAGTGTGTCATATCTCATTACAGCGACAAGGTATCAAAGCACAAATTAACTTTGTAAAAATGTATCAGTTGGGTGCTTTTGATGTATTTGAAATTCCCAAAGTGGACAAACAGCGCGTATTGTTTCTGATGCAACAATACGCTGATTTACCCATGGATTTTGCCGATGCGTCTTTAGTTTTATTAGCTGAATATTTAGGTCATGGCAGGATCTTAAGTACGGATAAACGTGATTTTCATACTTATCGTTGGAAAAACGCCCAACCTTTTTCCAACTTATTATGCCCCTAACATTTCTAATATTTAGAGACTATTAATACAAGCCATGAAAATAACCGCCGAACTCGACAAAGAGAAATGAATAAGAAACAGGATTAATTATGCATTTAACACCCCGTGAGAAAGATAAATTACTGATTTTTACCGCAGGACTATTGGCAGAACGACGTAAAGCAAGAGGCTTAAAGCTTAACTACCCCGAAGCTATCGCTTATATATCAGCCGCTATTATGGAAGGCGCCAGAGACGGAAGGACTGTCGCCGAGTTGATGGAGTTTGGCCGAACCCTATTAAGTCGTGATGATGTGATGGAAGGGGTCTGTGAAATGTTGCCGGATGTGCAGGTGGAGGCTACTTTTCCAGACGGTACCAAGCTGGTCACAGTTCATAACCCGATCGAATAAATTTAGAGAGTAGTAGGAGCATAACTATGATTCCTGGAGAAATTATTCCAGCCGAAGGCGATATTGAGCTTAACGCAGGTTGCGAAGTGATTACCTTAGTCGTTGCTAATCAGGGAGACAGGCCGATACAGGTCGGTTCACATTATCATTTTTTTGAAACGAATCCCGCACTGGCTTTTGAGAGGGATAAAGCCCGGGGTTTTAGATTAGATATACCAGCGGGCACTGCCGTCCGTTTTGAACCCGGCCAACTCAGGGAAATTCATCTGGTGCCCTTTTCAGGGTTACGACGTGTATATGGGTTTCGTCAAGCCATCATGGGCGATTTAAAGGAGTCAGTATGAGTAGAATGAGTCGACAAGCCTATAGTGACATGTTTGGACCTACGACAGGTGATAAAGTCCGCTTGGGTGACAGTGGTTTGTTTTTACAGGTTGAAGCGGATCACACACTTTATGGCGAAGAAGTTAAGTTCGGTGGTGGCAAAGTGATTCGTGATGGCATGGGTCAAAGCCAGGTGGATTCCTCCAAAGCGATGGATTTGGTGATTACCAATGCCTTGATTGTCGATTATTGGGGCATTATCAAAGCCGATGTCGGGATTAAGAATGGCCGGATTGCCGCGATAGGTAAAGCCGGAAATCCTGATATTCAAAATGGCGTTGATATAATCATAGGCCCAGGCACCGAGATTCTAGCCGGTGAAGGACAGATTCTAACCGCAGGCGGAATTGATGCGCATATCCATTTTATTTGCCCACAACAAATTGAAGAAGCGCTTGCGTCGGGTGTAACGACCATGATTGGTGGCGGTACCGGGCCAGCAACCGGAACTAATGCTACGACCTGTACACCAGGTCCCTGGAATATTCAGCAGATGTTGCGGGCGCTGGATGGTTTTCCGATGAATTTTGGATTGCTGGGTAAAGGCAACGCCAGTTTACCGGTTGCTTTGCAAGAACAAGTCCGAGCCGGTGCAATGGGTTTAAAATTGCATGAAGACTGGGGAACAACGCCTGCCGCTATTGATTGTTGTCTGTCAGTCGCTGATCGTTTTGATGTCCAGGTTGCCATTCATACTGATACGCTTAATGAATCTGGATTTGTTGAAGATACGATTGCGGCCTTTAAAGATCGTACCATTCATACCTATCATACCGAAGGCGCGGGTGGTGGTCATGCACCGGACATTATTAAAGCCTGTGGTCTGCCGAATGTTCTGCCATCATCAACGAACCCCACGCGACCCTATACTATTAATACGGTCGATGAGCATTTGGATATGCTCATGGTTTGTCATCATCTTGATCCCAGTATTCCTGAAGATGTGGCTTTTGCTGAGTCCCGTATCCGTCGAGAAACTATTGCAGCAGAAGATATTTTGCATGATTTGGGCGCTTTTTCAATGATCTCATCTGATTCTCAGGCCATGGGTCGCGTCGGTGAAGTGATTATTCGTACCTGGCAAACCGCCCATAAAATGAAGTTGCAACGCGGTAGTCTGCAAGAAGATGCTTCCAATAATGATAATTTTCGTATTAAACGCTATATTGCCAAGTACACCATCAATCCTGCGATTAGTCATGGTATCGCACATGAAGTAGGCTCTATCGAAGTGGGAAAGCTAGCTGATTTGGTGTTATGGAATCCAGCTTTCTTTGCCGTAAAACCGACACTGATTCTTAAAGGGGGTGTGATTGCATCGGCTGCGATGGGTGATCCAAATGCGTCTATTCCAACGCCTCAACCGGTGCATTATCGTCCGATGTTTGGATCGTTTGGTCAAACGGCTGCGACCTCTTCCATGATCTTTTTACCTCAAGTGGCCGTTGATGAGGGTGTAGCGAGTACTTTGGGTTTACGTAAACGGGTCGGTACGGTTAAAAATACCCGCACCATAGGCAAAAAGGATTTAATCCATAATCACTATCAACCCACTATTGAAGTTGATCCGCAAAACTATCAGGTGCGTGCAGATGGTCAATTACTTACGTGTGAACCGGCGGTCGTCTTGCCGTTTGCGCAGCGGTACTTTTTGTTTTAATCCCGTGTTATGTAAACAACGATGACTGAAATGTTGAAATTGACCGAAGTGGCTGTCCCGGAAGCTCAGGCAGACGATGAGTTGACCTTGTCTTATGAACACCGTCAAAAGAGCCGGTTGCCAGCACAAACCGATGGCGGTGTAAAAGTTGGCTTCTTTTTACCCAGAGGACAGCGTTTACATTCAGGCGTTATATTGACAGGCGCTGATCATTATAAAGTATTGATCAAAGCGGCCTCAGAGCAGGTGTCAGTGGTGCGCAGTGACGATGCCTTGCAATACGCCCGAACTTGTTATCATTTGGGCAATCGCCATGTTGCCTTGCAAATACTTCCGGGTGAATTACGCTATTTAACTGACCATGTCTTGGATCGCATGGTACAAGGGTTGGGTTTAGCAGTGACTCATGAGGTTTTACCTTTTGAACCAGAAGCGGGTGCTTATCATAGTCATGATTAAGGATATTGCTTTATTGCGCTTATTTCAGTTAGTCAGTCCTGGCTTACCTATCGGCATGTACAGCTATTCGCAGGGCCTGGAGCGAGCGGTTGAAGATGGTTTAGTGACCACCTCCGATCAGGTGTATGACTGGATCGAAGGCTTATTAGAACAAGGCATGACGCAGATCGATTTACCTATCTTGGCACGCTTGTATGATGCGTGGTCTATGGGCGATATCTCGAAGGTCATGCGTTGGAGCGCTACTTTGATGGCCTATCGTGAGACGTTTGAGTTGCGTGCAGAAGACAGGCAGGCAGGGCAAGCCTTGGCCCGTTTGTTAATTGAGCTAGACTTTGAGGATGCGGCATTCTGGTTGCGACGAAATGATGCTACATTGGCGACTTTATACGCCCTGGCGGCTGTGCGGTGGGAAATTCCTAAGCAGGAAGTGGTGACCGGGTATTTATGGAGTTGGCTAGAGAATCAGGTCTTATGTGCCGTCAAATTAGTGCCGTTAGGACAGGCGGCTGGGCAACGTCTTTTAATCAAACTGGCTGACCTTTTACCAGAACAAGTTAACAAAGCACTGTCGCTTACCGATGAAGCAATTGGTGGCAGTGCCTTTGGTTTAGCGTTATTCAGTTCTCGTCATGAAATGCAGTATTCCAGATTATTTCGATCATAAAGTGAGTAGATAATGAGTGATAAACAAGTACTTCGAGTCGGTATCGGTGGACCCGTGGGGTCGGGTAAAACAGCGCTAGTGGATGCTTTGTGTAAACGGATGCGTGATGAATTTGATATTGCCGTCGTTACTAATGATATTTATACCCGTGAAGATCAGCAGTTTTTGATTCGTAGTCAGGCGTTGCCAGAAGATCGGATTTTAGGCGTAGAGACGGGGGGGTGTCCGCATACTGCGATCAGGGAAGATGCCTCAATGAATCTGGCGGCGGTTGACGAGTTATGTGAGCGCTGGAAAGATCTGGATTTTATTATGGTTGAAAGTGGCGGTGATAATTTAAGTGCCACGTTTAGCCCAGAACTGGCCGATCTGACTATCTATGTGATTGATGTCTCGGCAGGAGATAAGATTCCCCGTAAAGGTGGGCCGGGTATTACCCGTTCTGATTTACTGGTGATAAATAAAATAGACTTAGCCCCGTATGTAGGTGCCTCTTTGGAAGTGATGGATAGGGATGCAAAAAAGATGAGAGGTGAGCGTCCGTTTGTGTTTTCGAATCTTAAAACGGGGTTGGGTTTGGAGGAGATTGTCGGGTTTATTGTTGAGAGGGGGATGTTGGGTAAGGAGGGTTGAGCTAGAGTGTGTAGTTTGGAGTTTATCTGGTAGAGAAGAGAAAGGAAAGTCCTTCTTAGTTTCTTGTAGGTATTGATTAAATCCTAACAATACGAATTATTAGCATAGTGACAAAATCTGGAGCTATGATACACACGCAAGATATTCCTAAGTTCTTTTGACCTTTTGACCTGACTAAAAATAACATCGCCACACCTCATCCTAATCCAGCCTTGGCACTTGCAGGGGCTCGGTAACTCGTAACTCGATCTTGTGGGGGCAACGGGATGGCATCCGTTACCCTTTCTGCGAGATCACACTGCTATGGCGTACCCAGAAACGCCGCCTGTTTATGGAATACCTATGAATTCCAACAAGGCGACATAAAAGGTTTGAAATTCGGGGGCGGCGTGACGTTGCGTGATGGACAACTCGCTTGCTGTGATATGCCTGCCTACTCCATACCTGGCTATGCAACCGTTGATTTGTTAGCCGCCTATAGCCCCGTGCAATTGAATGTCAACAATCTGCTGGATAAAAATTATTACACGGGTCTTAACACCCAATTTAACTCAGCCTATTTAGACTTCGGAATGCCACGAACCTTTATGGGCTCGATTGGAGTGCAGTTTTAACACATAAGTCAGGTAGGGTGGGCAAACGATAAAGTTGTTTGCCCACCCTACCTGTTGAATATAGTTTGTTTTTTTATTTCAGGAGGGTCTATGTTTAATAAGTTGATGTTGGTTTTGTCGTTAATCATCTTTAGCATTACAGTTGTAAAGGCGGGTAGTGTGGTTAATGGGGTTTGGTCACCTGGTAATTGTGGTATAAAGCAACCTCCGCCGGTCATAGATCAAAGTAGTATAGATGCTTATAATAAAAGTATTAAAACGGTTAATGAATGGCAGCATGTCGCTAATGGTTACATGACTTGTTTGATTAATGAAGCCAATGCAGATAATGCTTTGATCGCAAAAACAGCAAATGATGAGCAAGCTAATTTTAGAGCAGAAGTTGAAAAAATTAAGACAGAAACAGAAGCAGCAAAGCAAAAATTAGATAAGCAATGATCTTTTTAACAGCGTATCTCTAATGCCCTTATTGCCTTATAAGTAATAGTCTGACCAAAAGCTTAATCCAACCGATCTGAAGCTTGAATCGACCGATCAGAAGCTTGACTCGATCGATCTAAAGCTTAACCGGTCCGATCAGAAGCCTAACTCGACCGATCCAAAGCTTAACCGGTCCGATCAGGAGCTTAACCCAACCGATCCAAAGCCTAATCGGTTCAATCAAGAGCCTGATTCGACCGATCCAACGCCTAATCGGTTCGATCAGGAGCTTAACCCAACCGATCCAGATCCAAACTCGTCCGATGAGGCTCTTAACCCGACAATTAAGCTCTAATGGCCGCACGTGTAAGCCACAAAAAACATGATGTGCGGCTTTGAATGAAAAATAATTTAAATAATTGAATTAAAAATACATTTTATTTTAAATGTTAGGCAACCTATTGATAAGCTGAGGTGATTTTTATAATCCTAAGCTAACACCTGGCACGATACCAACTAATTTAAAGAAAATATCCGCATAATCAACACTATTTAAGACATTTATTTTAAATGTTAACGAAGATATAAAATAATAAAATCAAATAGAGACTACACTTGACCATTCCCACTCCTTTAATCAGAGATATGAAATGAAATATGCCAAAGTGTTGTTAGATTTTATTATACTGACCCTGTCAGAAAAAGTGACCTTCTATCGGAATATCATTGCCGCCTTAACAAATAACATCCTGTTCAGTAATCTGGATCCTTCTTTAGAAGATGCTAAAGCGGCAGTTGATGCCTTAGAATTGTCGATATTGAATGCCGCCGATGGCAGTCATACAGCTAAAGCGCTTATGCATGCCCAAGAGGAGGCAACGGATAAAACATACCGTAAACTCGCCGCTGCTGTCGATAGAATTGCTGATGGTAATGAAGCCAGTATTTTGTCTAGTGGTTTTCATGCATCCAAACAAGTGGCAGCAAGACAGAAGGACACCCTTACTGTAAAAGCAGGGAAAAACTCAGGTACTGCTGATTTAGCGGGTAAAGCTCATGATAAAGGTAAAGCCTATATTTGGCAGTCTGCAGAAGAGCCTCTACCCGGCAATGAAGAAGTATGGATAATCATAGGGCACAGCACCTCTGCAAGCTTTACGGTCTATAACCTGATAGTCGGAAAGCGATACAGGTTTAGATTTGCTGCGATCACCCCAGATGGCGTGACTGATTATTGTGAACCTGTTTCAAAGATTATCACCTAATTTAAAACAGCTCTGGATTTTCTCATGTAAGCAATGTAAATGCCTGTGCCGACATGTATACCAGTAGGGTCGGTTGAATTTATTTAACTGTGTAATTTGACACAGTTAAATATGTCAAATCACCTATTCCTTCTATTGCAGTTATGGGAAGAAAAGCACCCTGAGGTGGCGCAAGCCTTGTGGGAGTTGGCAGAATCCTATAGCCAGCAAGATCCGACTTTTAGGACATTGCTGTCCTACACCCGATTGACCGCAGCGGAAGCTTTGAAGCAGTTGCGCACCCAAGGTTTTCAGGAAGACCAATTGCCGTCGCCCAGCACCATGGCCGAGGTTCTGAACCGCAACGG
>CAIMEB010000185.1 GCA_903839855.1 uncultured Methylococcaceae bacterium | reverse complement strand
GTTAATGCCTTCTGGCAAACACATGAGTGGGAGAGATTTGGGTATCCTGGAATCGACAGCTTCCCTAAAATGCCGAGCTGCTGGATGAGACTGCTATGGATTAGGCTACAAAAAGTTTAAAAACTTGAACATCGAGTAATAGAGAAAAACCAACCTTCATTTCAGTTTAATAGCCTGGATTTCTGCACAAACAGCCTCTAGCATCTCGCGCAGTGGAGCTAAGTCAGTGAGCAGTTCGGAAGCAGGTAAGCTCTCATGAAGCTTTTTTTCAAGCGTGTAGGCCAAGGTTCGGAGGGGTTCCATCCCTAGTGTGGCAGCAATGCCTTTTAGGGAATGGGCGATTCGTTCTGCAACTGCGTGGTCATCAACAGCTAACGCAGCTTGTATTTTGTCAGCATCTGAGAGATGAGTGTCAGCAAACTTGAACAGGAAGCGCTGATAGCTGGCGAGATTACCATTCAGAAACTTTAGTCCGATTGCCTGATCAATTAGACAATTGACAGGGTCTGGAGTATCCCTTTGATCTTTTTCATCTTTTTCATCTTTTTCATTTTTTTCATCCCTTTTATCCTCATCGGTGCCGGTTGAATCCTGTTGAGGAAGCCAGTGTGCCAGTACCGTATACAATTGCTTAATATCGACGGGCTTTGCAACAAAATCATTCATCCCTGCGAGCTGGCAGCGGCGACGGTCTTCTTCAAAGGCATTAGCCGTCATAGCGATGATTGGAATGTTCTCACCAATAGGTAACTGCCTGATTTTAGTGGTTGCTTCCAAACCATCCATAACCGGCATCTGTAAATCCATTAGAACCAGATCATAATGTTTTTGCTCAATCATTGTGACAGCTTCGCCGCCATGTTGGGCTATATCAACCTTTATCCCATAACTTTCCAGAATTTCTCTAGCCACTTCCTGGTTAATTTCATTGTCTTCCACTAAAAGAACAGAGGCGTCCGTTCTTAGGTTTTTTTTTGAAATGATTTTCTCCTGTGGCAATGCAGTGATATTGCCCACTTTTAATAGTACAGTAAACCAAAAAGTGCTACCTTGCCCAAGACAGCTCATGACGCCTGTTTCACCACCCATCATGCTTGCAAGCCTTTTTGATATAGCCAGTCCAAGGCCGGTGCCGCCATATTTTCGGGTTGTAGATGGCTCTGCCTGTTCAAAGCTTTGAAACAAATTGCTCTGTTGTGCTTCGCTAATACCAATGCCGGTATCTTGCACCTCGAAGCGTAAGGTTACTCGTTCCTGATTTTCAGAAACTAGAATCGCACGAAGAGTAATGCAACCTTGATCTGTAAATTTGATTGCGTTACTTAGGATGTTAAGCAGAATCTGGCGAAGTCGTAAGGCATCGCCTTCCACGAATAACCTGTCTAAGCGTGGATCGATTTCTTCGATGAGTGTTAATCCTTTCTCGTTAACACGAGTCGTCATAATGTTAAGGATATGATTCAATACTGCGGAAATAAGAAAAGAGTTTTGTTCAAGCGTTAGGTGATTAGCTTCAATTTTCGATAAGTCGAGAATGTCATTAATGATGCCCAACAGATGATTACCCGAAGCAATGATTTTATTGAGTTTGATTTTCTCAGATGGCTGTTCGATCTTCTGCTGTAATAAATTGGCAAAGCCGATAATCGCGTTCATAGGTGTGCGAATCTCATGGCTCATATTAGCTAGAAACAGACTTTTGGATTGGTTAGCTAACTCCGCCTCATCTTTGGCTTTTTTTAGCTCTTTTGTACGTTCTTCAACTAGTTGTTCAAGGTGTATGTGATGATTTTTGAGTTCTAGCGCATAAGAGACAACGTTAATCAACGTATTGAATAAGGTAATTACTTCATCATCAAAAAAATCGACATCTGAATGGTATAGGGTAAAAACGGCATAGCATTCATTATGTCGAATGATAGGAAAACTGGCTATAGATTTCCAACCCTGAGCCGATAATCTTTTTTGCCACGGAGCCATGACCGGGTCATTGAGTGCGTTATTACTAATAGACGCTTTTTTATTACGGTAAGCGGGGACAACAACGCCTTGATTACTGTCTATGTCTTCGGTGACCGAGAGATTAACACCGTCTAAATACTCAAGGCCTTGCCCATGCTTAATAAGGGGTTCAATGCAAAGAGTTTCAGGGTTTTTGACACCAATCCAAGTCATGCTCATTAAGCCACTTTCAATGGGTACCCGGCAGAGAATATCCAGAATTTGCAGCGTGTCAGACGCATAAAGTATCTCTTCATTGATATTTACCAGATCGCTATAAAAAAGTTTGAGTTTTGCCGAGCGTTTTTCAGTCAGTACTCGTTCTGTAATATCATCGATGGTAAGAATAAGGTAATCTGCTTGGTCATTCGGGTTTCGAATGTACCTAAGATTCACCGAAACCACTATTATTTGACCATTCTTACGTATGTAACGCTTTTTAATCAAGCGGTGATCCACTTTAAACTGTGATAACGCCTCAGCCGTTTTATTGTTATCAACAATGTCTTCAGGGTGGGTAACGTCCATCCACGTCTTCTGTTTAAGCTCTTCTCTTGAATAACCCAAGATCTCGCAGAGTCGATCGTTAACGTTTAGCCATTTTTTACTGTCAGGCGATACAATCGCCATTCCGATAAAAGGCAATTCATAAAATTGTCGCAATAACTGATCCGACTTGGTACGTTCTTCTATCAGTGTTAGTTGCTGTAGTTTCGTTTGTTGGTGAAACATACAATACAATAAGACCGATATTCCCATAATGGCAACGCCTAAAATACCTTCAATCCAGATAAAAGCAGTCCACGTGTGTGCAAACACTTCGCTCTGGTCAATTTTAGTGAGTAATCGCCAGTGCGTTCCTGGAATCGATGCATAACTAGCCAACACCTTTACGCCTCGATAATCAACGCCCAGTGTCGTCCCGAATTGATTAGACAAAATGGCGACGCTAGTCGGTAGAGATAGCTCGCTCAAAGGACGTCGAAAATTTAACGCTGAGTCTTTAGAAAAACGCAGCTCATTTAGATAGAGAATCTGATTTCCATCCTGCCTGACTAATAAGCTCTCTGCACTGGCACTGGGAACAGGCCAGGATTGGATTAGGGGATAAAATACCCGCTTAGGGTCGATGCGCAGTATAACTATAGCGATTACCCGCTTGTCAGAACCTGAATAGCCTAAAATAGGCACCATCCAATCCATGTGAATATGGTCATTTTCTTCGCGATATAAATCGGTATTTACAATTTCCTTATTGGCTACTACCCGTGCTAAAAAAGTCTGAACAACGCTAGAAACATCTGTATTGTTACCGGTGCCGACTAATACATTTCCTGTTGTATCCACCAATAAAACACTCTCGTAACCATAACTAAAAGTAGTTTGAAGTGACTCAAGCTGTTTGGTCAGAACAAACTTGTAAAGCCTATCATTTTTGTGCTGAAGCAGCGATTGAACATCCGCCGCCAAATTGACAGAATCTTTCATAGTAATACAATCACTCAGTCTTTCGTTTAACCAGTTTTCAATTTGACCTATTTGAAGATTAAGAATACTTTCAAGGCGTTGGTAAGTTTCCTGCTCAGCAACTGGAGTTTGAATCGTGAGGAAAGTGAAGCCAATGACCGGCATTATCAGCAGTAATAACAAAATTTGATAGAAAAAATGGCATCCTTCATAGCAGCCTAAAAGTAGTTGACACTTTTGATGTCAATAAAAAATTAACAACAAGCTACCGTAGCCATTAAAAAACGGCCAGTGACTTTAAAGATAAACGGCTTAGCTGTTTCTTAAATT
>CAIMEB010000184.1 GCA_903839855.1 uncultured Methylococcaceae bacterium | reverse complement strand
GCAGAGGCATTAGCCGCAGCACGGGAGAAAGCCGATGCAGAAAAACAGGCCAAGGTAGAAGCGGCAAAACAAGCGAAGGCTGAAGCAGAAGCAGCCGTTAAAGCAGAGGCATTAGCCGCAGCACGGGAGAAAGCCGATGCAGAAAAACAGGCCAAGGTAGAAGCGGCAAAACAAGCGAAGGCTGAAGCAGAAGCAGCCGTTAAAGCAGAGGCATTAGCCGCAGCACGGGCGAAAGCCGATGCCGAAAAACAGGCTAAGGCAGAGGCTGCAAAACAAGCGAAGGCTGAAGCAGAGGCAGCCGCTAAAGCAGAAGCAGCGGCAGCAGCACGGGAGAAAGCCGAGGCAGAAGCGGCTGCTGTAGCTAAAGCTAAAGCAGCCTCTCAGTCAACAGAGGCAGAGCAGGCAAAATTGGCTATTAAGCAGAAAGTAAATCGGAGTTGGATTCGTCCAGCTTCCTCGGAAGGAGGGTTAAAGTGTACGATCAGAGTTAAATTAATGTCTGACGGTACCGTAATAGATGCTGAAGTTATATCCAGTAGTGGGGATGAGATTTTTGACAGATCTGCAGAAAATGCAGTTAATAAAGCATCGCCTTTACCCGTACCCAATGATAAAGAGCTATTTGCAAGGGAATTTAGAACGTTCTCGTTTTTGTTTAGTCCTAAATAACAAAATGTTATTTTGCTAACGTATTAGTTTATTGAAATAGCCCATTGTGTTAATTTTGATATTTTCTTAAGGCATAGAAATATCGATGTATGTAATCGTTCTGAGTGGAAATAAAAACGATTTTTTTGAGTGCAGGTATAGAGGTGGATGTGAGTTTTATTAAGAGAGTTTTATTACTAATAGTACTGTTTGGTTTGAGTATAACCAGTGGATTTGCCGCACTGACAATTGAAATTACCGAGGGTGTTGAGAGTGCTGTGCCTTTAGCCATCGTTCCTTTTGCATCGCAAAGTGCTCCCGTTAACATCAGTTCGGTAGTCAATGCAGATCTAGAGCGAAGCGGATACTTTAAAATGATGGCGGAACAAAGTATGCCTAGTAAACCTAGTACAGCCGCCGAAGTTAATTTTAAAGACTGGCAGTCTTTAGATCAGAATTATATGGCAGTTGGGCAGGTAGTCGATGTCGGTGGTGGGCGATATAACGTGCAGTTTCAATTGCTTGATGTGTATAAAGGCGGACAGTTATTAGGTTTTCGGATGACTTCATCAGAGGCTGATTTACGAAGAACGGCTCATCACATTAGTGATCTTATTTTCGAAAAGTTGACCGGTAAGAAAGGTGTTTTCAGTGGTCGGATTGCCTACATAACGACCAACAACCAAGGCAATAAAAAGCAGTCACATCAGCTTCAGGTAGCTGATGCAGACGGTTATAATCCTCAAACAGTGGCATCATCCACAGAGCCTCTGATGTCGCCATCCTGGTCGCCTGATGGTAAGAAAGTCGCGTATGTTTCTTTCGAAAAAAAGTCTGCCGCCATTTATGTGCAAACATTGGCAACGGGTGAGCGATCCCGGGTTGCAGAATTTCCGGGTATCAATGGTGCACCGGCCTGGTCACCCGATGGTACACGATTAGCGCTCACGCTATCTAAAGACGGTAGTCCCGATATTTATGTTTTAAATTTATCAACACTGACTGTCAATAAACTGACTAAAAACTTTTCTATTGACACGGAACCCAGCTGGTCTCCTGATAGTAATAGTATTGTTTTTACCTCTGACAGAGGCGGGAAACCTCAAATTTATATGGTTCCAAGTCAAGGTGGCGAAGAAAAAAGATTAACTTTTTCAGGCGACTATAATGCCCGCGCCAGCTTTTCACCGGATGGTAAAAGCCTAGTTATGGTACATGGAAACGGTAATGATTATAGAATTGCTGTGATGGATATGGCAACTCGCTCTATCAATGTTTTAACCAGTGGTTCATCGGATGAGTCCCCTAGTTTTGCACCTAATGGCACTATGATTTTGTTTGCTTCAAAGAAGGGGCGTACAGGTTTCTTATCGGCGGTGTCATTAGATGGTAAAATGCAGCAAAAGTTAGTTTTTAATAGCGGTGAAGTGCGCGAACCTGCTTGGGCTCCTTAGTTGTTTGGGTTAAAGCCTATTTACTTTTTATGAGTTACACTTAACATTTGGAAATAAAAGATGAAATTAAATAAAACATTATTGGCATTGGCTATTAGTACCCTGTTAATAACCGCTTGTACCGATGACGCAGTGGATGATAGCTTAACAGACGGAAGTCAGAATGCTACCAGCGGTATTAATGATGCCTCTACAAACGGTTTGAATAGCGGCTCTGGATTGAATGGCTCAGGCTTCAATGGCTATGGTTCAGGTTTGAATGGTAGTGATGATTATGCTAGTACTTTAGGACCAGAATTTAATGATCCTAGCAACCCATTGTCCAAGCGTACGGTGTATTTCATGCTGGATAGCAGTGAAATTATGCCAGATTTTTTACCTGTTATTGCCGCTCATGCACAATATCTGGTTGCAAATCCAAGTCAAAAAATTACTTTAGAAGGTAATGCTGATGAGCGTGGTTCTCGTGAATACAATATTGCGTTAGGGGAGCAGCGTGCAAAGTCGGTAGCCAGTAAAATGAAAGTTCAGGGTGTTTCTGAAAATCAAATTAATGTGGTTAGTTATGGTGAAGAAAAACCAGCCGCTTTTGGTAATGATGAGACTGCGTGGGAAAAAAATCGTCGCGTAGAAATTGTTTATCAGCCCAAGTAATTAAGATATAAACCAATGAAAAAAGCTTGCCTTGTTACTTTACTATCTGCATGTAATGCTGTTTATGCGGAGTTGCCTACTGTTGTAGATCATTCTTATTATCCACCATCTGCAACGCCAGTTAGCCCTGTTAATGCCCCATCAACAAATACCTTGTACGAGTTGATGGGACGTTTAGAGCAGTTACAAGCTGAAGTACAGCAGTTGACTGGTAAAGTAGATGAGCAAGCTTATCGGATTGATGAGCTTAAAAAACGTCAGGGTACCCTGTATACGGATTTTGATGAGCGCTTGCAGGGGATTGAAAATAAAACTAGTAGCGTAACTGTTCCAGTGGTTGCTCCTGCTGCCGAAAATGCTTCACCACCACCTGGTGCGACTGATACTGCAACTGCTGAAGCTAAGGACTTTACAGGAGATCGTGCGACTACTCCAGAACCTGCGTCACAAGGTGAGGCAGTTCCGGCAAATAAGACCATGCCACCAGACGCTTCAGCTTCAGCAGAAAGTAAGGCGTCTGCAACTGATCCTGCTCAATCTTTAGCTAGTGCAGAAAAGCAAGAGTATTATGAGGCCTATAATGAGCTTAGAAATGGACATACTAAGCTCTCAATAACGCTATTTCTTGGTTATTTGAGTAAGTATCCAAAAAGTGCGTATGCAAATAATGCACAGTATTGGTTGGGTGAGGCTTATCGCGTTGATCAAGATAATGAGGCTGCTCTAAAAGCCTTTAATGATGTTATTCAAAAGTACCCTGAGGGAGTAAAAGTACCTGATGCTCTTTTACGCTTAGGTATGTTAGAGCAAGATCAAAAAAATACGACCAAGGCAAGAGAGTATTTTACTCGGGTACTGCGCGGTTATCCTAAGACAGCGGCGGCTCAGTCTGCTCAAAAAAAATTGGCTAAATTAGATGAAGTAAAAGATTAATTGTGAGCGTGTTACGAATCACAGAAATTTTTTACTCACTCCAGGGAGAATCGAATACAGTGGGAATACCCACTGTGTTTATTCGACTTACCGGTTGTCCGTTACGTTGTGTTTATTGTGATACTGCGTATGCTTTTAACGGTGGAAAAAAAGTTAGCGTAGCTGATATTGTCGCTGAAACAGAACAATATGCTACCCAATATGTAACCGTGACTGGAGGTGAACCTTTAGCTCAACCTGCCTGCCTGGAACTTCTTACCTGTTTGCTGGATAAAGGTTTTATCGTTTCTCTTGAAACGAGTGGAGCCATTGATTTATCGTCTGTAGATACCAGAACAGTAAAGGTGATGGATCTTAAAACACCGAGTTCGGGTGAACTCAGTAAAAATCTCTATGATAATATTCAGTCTCTTGGCGCTAAAGATCAGGTTAAATTTGTTATTGGTAATACTGAAGATTATGAGTGGTCAAAAAAGATAGCGAGTGAATATGGCTTGTTTGGGCGTTGTCAGGTGTTATTTTCTCCAGTGATGGGTGTGCAAAATCCTACGGAGCTGGCGGACAAAATATTACGTGATAGGCTGCCGGTTCGCTTTCAAATTCAATTACATAAACTGCTTTGGGATAACGCCCAGGGTAAATAAATTCTCATGCAAAAAAAAGCAATTATCCTATTATCAGGTGGATTAGATTCAATTACTGTGTTGGCTTTGGCAAAACAGCAAGGCTATTATTGTTATGCTCTTAGTTTTGATTATGGGCAGCGGCATAATGCCGAACTGGTTGCTGCTGCTCAAATAGCCGCAGATTATCAGGTTAAAGATTATAAAGTCATTAAATTAGGCTTGGGTTCGATCGGTGGGTCAGCGTTAACCGACTCTCATATTGATGTGCCTAACACCCCTCAAACTGGCATCCCTGTGACCTATGTGCCCGCCAGAAATACTATTTTTCTGTCGTTCGCTTTAGGATGGGCTGAAGTGTTGCATGTCCAGGATATTTTTATTGGTGTTAATGCAGTTGATTATTCAGGCTATCCAGATTGTCGTCCTGAATTTATTAAAGCATTTCAACAATTGGCTAATTTAGCGACTAGATCCAGTGTTGAGGGTGAAGCTTTTACTATACATACGCCTTTAATTGCCTTAAGCAAGGCAGAGATTATTAAGCAGGGTATTGCTTTAGGGGTTAATTATCAACGTACTGTGTCTTGCTATTCAGCAGATATTAACGGCCATGCCTGTGGTGTTTGTGATGCGTGTCGTATTAGAAAGGCTGGCTTTGCAGAGGCAAATGTAGATGACCCAACTATTTATGCTCATTAATATTTTATAGTCAAATGAAAAAGCCTTAACAGACATTAAGGCTTTTGATCTTCTTTTTAAACTGCTTCGCTTATACAACCAGTTTGGTAGCCGTCCGGCAATACTCAGTAATGCCCTCAGGCGTTACGTCAGCAACTTGAAATAAATATTCACAAGCAATATCCAATACCTTCGCCAAAAGCAAGGTAGCTCTAGATGAGGGGTCTGCCGCTCCTTGCGATCTTGATGATCTGACTGTCGATTAAAAAATCACTTGGCATTTATGCTAAACAGATTTTTAATCTGGCGTGTGTATTTTCTGACACTGGAAACCGTTTTCAGTTTGAGAATACTCTTAATATACTCGGCGCGGTCACAGATGCGGAAAATGAAAGAGGTATAATGCTCCAATTTACCTAAAAATATGACATGCTTAAAATCAAATTCACAGAGGCCGAAGTTGAACAGTTATACCAACAATTCATGGAACATCCTTCT
>CAIMEB010000183.1 GCA_903839855.1 uncultured Methylococcaceae bacterium | reverse complement strand
TGATTTCTTAAATTTAAGAAACAGCTAAGCCGTTTATCTTTAAAGTCACTGGCCGTTTTTTAATGGCTACGGTAGCTTGTTGTTAATTTTTTATTGACATCAAAAGTGTCAACTACTTTTAGGCTGCTATGAAGGATGCCCTCCCGCTTTTCTCCTGCAAAGGAAAAGGCAATACGAAATCGTTTAGTGCTGGTTTCTGAAGTCATTGACAGGCGCTCTTACGGTTAATCATTCGTTTGAAATTCTAACGTAAATCTAAACCCGCGACACTAAATATTGCTTGGTTAGTAAAACCACAAACTCAGTTGTAGTTCTATTCACATTTTAAAGGCATCGATAGAATCAGAATTCAAAAAATGCTGTCGAATTTGCAAAGAGAAGTTATGAATAATTTGGCTCATAACGCCCCAAAATACGGGTTGATCAGCGGTTTGAGTCACTAAATCCGCCGGTAAGAAACGTCTCATTTCTTTTTTAAACTCTAGTGCTACCTTGGGATCATTTTTAAGTGTCGCAGACCGTATTTCAAATAAGTTTACAAACTGTAGTGTGTCCGTTTTATGGTCTATCAGTTTTTTTGCCAGTAAATCCATTTGTGGTCTAACACCTTGTTGATGTAACCAGGCTATATCCCATAAATCACGGTTTTTAATTCGGTTTGGACGAAGTGCAAAGGCGCACAGCTTATCAGTAAAAATTTCCTCTCTACTCTCAACTTGTAAAATTAAACCACTCGTACCCATTTCAACGCCATAAGGGTTTAATAACAGCATGGGGTGTGGTTGATAACTGGGTATAGCGCACACGTCGATATTAATACGTTGGGCTGGTAAATCTTTTCTATCTGGGCGAGTCTGTACTTTTAGTTTCCAAGTATCTACGTTACCACTTTCTCGTGTAGGTTCACTTACCTGAATTTCTAGACCGTATTTAGTCATCATGTTCGTAACCAGACTTTCGGCCATAGTTATTAATCTATCTCGCTTAAAGTCAGTTCCTCCCGTAAAGTCCAAGTCTTCACTCAGTCGGTTTGAGCCATAACACGCACGTAAACAAGTCCCGCCAATAAAAGTGAGTCGACTCAATAAGCCAGACTCACTTAACACGCGCAAAATATCATGATGCAACAATTCTTTTTCGACAACTACACGTAAAGAATTTAATTCTCGTCTATTTTGTAAGGCTTCATCGACCAATTGATCAAACAAACTCATTAGCTACACTCCAATCTATTAAGTCAGTATTACGATGTGTCACTCGCATATCACGCAGGGCTTGTGGCACGGTCGCTCGCCATAACTTGCAACGGGCATCATAATAAATCAGCTTTTCTAAATCTTGAGGCTTTTGACGGGTACGCACAAACTCAATGGTTCCCCATCGACCACAAGAAATCACACTGCTACGTCCTGATGACATAACAGTAATATGATTAATGGGTATTTGAGAAATAACCCCAGCATCACTTAGTACCGTTTCTAAACTAATATAATTTAAGCAGTCAGCGCGTAATCTTGCGGCAGCATGAAATAATAAAAGTCCAGAAATAGGCGCGACTTTTTCAAAAAAATAGAGTCCTCGACACAGTCTGGTTAAGTGTTGGTCTTTACTAACACGGCATAAAAGAGTATTAAAAGCAGAATCGGTTAAATCAGGTAAAAGCGCCCTTAAATCATCAGGTGTGAAAAGATAATGTTCAGCATTCGCCAATTTATCCAGGTTTTGCATTAAACGTCGTAGAGGTTGCATGGGATTATAGTCATCATTAAGTTTCACTTAGTGTAATTTAATGGTGAGTGCTGCTCAATCATTTTATTTCCGCTGCATACTAAATTCCCTTAACTGAATGTTATTGATCTCTACACCTCTGTTATTAAGTTAAGGTCTTTTGTAGAAAACGCTTATAAAACAAAGCGCCTGCTTTAAATGACTAAAGCTCCCTCCGGTCGCACTGCCCGGCGATCCCGCCGAGCTAAGCCTTTTCCTGACCTGGCTTGATGGACCTCAGGCAAAAACGAATGCCCACGTGGGTGATGGGTAAATCTAAATCCGCGACACTAAGATAGTGCACAAAAGCTAGTCTGTCAGCAGACACGGATAGTAAATATTGATGCTGGGAGTTTGTATGACCTCCCGGGAGTAAACCTGATAAAATAAATCTTTGCTCTTACCCCGTCGGTACCCTATGGAACGACTTATGACTCAAACAAAACTGGCTAGATGGCAAATCTTCGGACTGGTAATGTCCCTGTTAATACTGTTGCTGGTAGGCAAGTTCCTGACACAGGACGGAAGTCAGGGCGCAACGGTAAGCACTGGAGAATATCAGGTCAGCCTGTCTTTTCCGGAAGCTATCAAGGTAGGCAGAAACCCGGTAAATCTTAAACTTCTGGATAGTAACGGTATACCTGTCAGCGGCGCACACCTGGAAATTAGCAGTATAGCCGCACATCCTGAGGCAAACATGGAATCCCATACCCATATGATGAGTGATATGCCTGGAATGAATCACGCGATGCACACTATGAACAATATGCCCGGTATGAATCCTGAACCAATAGTCGCTAGATCCCACGGGTTTAACCAGATGCCGGGGGACTATTTCGCGGTAATCCCTTTTTCAACGCCGGGTCAATGGACATTAAACACGCATTCCATTATCAACGGCCAGACGCTTGATGCTAACTTTCCGGTGAAAGTCGTTGAAAGCCATTCATCTTCTTTCGTTATTCTGGCCGGGTTTGCCGGTTTTAATGCCCTGATTATCTGGATTGCCTTTGTCAACAGACGCAAGGCAGTAACTGCCGAACCTAGTCTGCCGATCGCAGGCGGTCTATGAGATGACTGTTTGAATTTGGAAGGGTTTTACCTGTTTCTGATTAGAATAACACGAAACGTCATCAAGTCATTTTAGAGGGATCGTGTGCACTATAGGGATTGATGATTTTAACGTGCGTTGATTTAAAGTCATCAACATTCCTGGTTACTAAGGTTGCTCGATGTTGATGGGCTGTTGCAGCAATTAAACTATCCATCACCGCTAAGGTCTGGCCGTGTAATTCCGCGTTGGCTGAGATTTCTGCCCACTCATCCAGAATGGCATCTGTTATAGGTAAAATGCGATTTAGAAACTTAACCTCAATAGTATTAAGCCACTGTTCAAGAGTTTGGAAACGTTCAGGTTGCGTTGATTTAATTTTATAAAGCCCCTTTTTAATTTCTGCAATGGTAATGCTGCTCAAAAACAGTTGCTCGGGTTGCTGCTGATTAAACCATTCAGCCACTAAAGGGTTGGGTGTTTTTTTAACGCACTCGGATAATACACAGGTATCAATTAGATAATTCATAATCCGATATCTCTACCTGTATCTTTGTTTCGTTCAAACAATAAGGCTAGCTCATCATCTAAAGACTCATCAGCCAAACAGAGTTGCTCGAAAAACGCAGGTTTTTGTTTATGCTGCTGTAAGTAGAAGGTTATTATTTTTATAAGTGCTTCTTGGGCATTTTGAGCATGACTTGCAGCAATAACTTCATTGATTAATGCGTCATCTAGGGTAATTGTGGTCATAGCTTTACTCCGATTGATTACACAAATGACTAGTGGCTTTAGCCTGATTCTACCATCAATGCAGGTGTAAAAGTTGGTGATTTTTTTAGTTTGGGGAATGACGAACTAAAGTGTTACCACGATGAACATCATTCCATCAATATCATGGAAACATCTCACTTAATTAAAGAACTTGGCCGCGTTGATTAAGGTGTTATAAATCCCCCAACCCAAAGCCACCGCAACCATTGACCACGCTAACCAGACTAAAATAATGGGCGTGGGTGTTTCAGTCACACTCACCTCGCCATAACCCACGACTTCTTCCTCAATAACATGTTCTTTTGCATGGCGTTTTTCATCAGCCAATTCACTGGCTGTCATAAACCATTTATCGGCAACGGGTCTTATCAATAAATTACAGCATAACCCGACCAATAATAAGCCCGCCAGAATCATCATGGTCTGGTTATAAACCTGCTCACGTGGCAGGCCTAAACCTAATTGATAATCCCGCATATAATTAACAATCACTGGCCCTAAAATACCCGCTGTTGCCCACGCAGTCAGTAAGCGGCCATGAATAGCACCGACCATTTGCGTACCAAATAAATCCGCTAAATAGGCTGGAACCGTTGCAAATCCACCGCCATACATACTGAGGATCACGCAAAAGGCAGACACAAACAGCAGCTTGTTACCAGAGCCAGCAAATGTAGGAACACTAAAGTACAACGAACAGCCTAATATAAAAAAGATGAAGAAGGTGGTTTTACGGCCAAACCAGTCGGATAAACTTGCCCAGAAGAACCGTCCACCAATATTAAATAAACTGAGTAACGCCGTGAAACCTGCAGCCACCGAGGCAATAGCCGCCAGTTGAGTCTTATCCAGCTCATTATAGGTTTTAGCGATCCCAATCAACTGACCACCAAAAACTTCTTGTAACATCGGGGATGACATACCAATCACCCCGATTCCAGCACTCACATTCATGCATAACACCCCCCATAACAGCCAGAATTGTTTAATCTTGAAGATGTTTTGCACATGTACATGATGCTCAGTAATCATGCTGTTGGATTTTTTAGCCGAAGAAGGCACCCAGCCCAGCGGTTTCCATCCAGAAACCGGAATGCGATAACTTAACGCACCTGACATCATAAAAAAGAAATAGATGCCTGCCATCACCATAAAGGTCTGCATAACACCGACATCGGTGGGTGTCGCAAAGTATTTCATCAGTCCTGTTGCCAAGGGTGAGCCAATCATTGCTCCACCACCAAAGCCCATAATGGCCATACCCGTCGCCATGCCTCTGCGATCAGGAAACCACTTAATCAGTGTTGACACCGGAGAAATATAACCCAACCCTAAGCCAATACCGCCAATAACCCCCGACCCCAGCAACATGATCCAGAATTGATGCCAATAAATTCCCAGAGCTGACAACAACATACCTCCACACCAGCACAAAGCGCTAATAACTGCGGCTTTACGTGGCCCGACATGCTCTAACCATCCACCCCATAATGCAGCCGAGGAGCCTAAGAATACAAAAAACAAAGTGTACATCCAGCCCAGGGTAGAGATTTTCCAGTCACACGTGGTCACAAAGAGCTCTTGGAAAAAGCCAATTTCAGGCCCACAGGCAATACTGTCTTTAATGCCCAAAGCTTTTGACAGGGGTAACCAAAACACCGAAAAGCCATAGGCCATGCCAATGCACAGATGAATAGCCAAAGCCGCTGGAGGTACTAACCAACGATTAAAGCCTGGAGCGGCAATAGTACGCTCTTTATTTAAAATACCGCGAAGACTTTCACTCATACCGTTGTTTCTCGTTATAAAAAGTTTAATTATACTGTTCGAGTTGATCACAGGAAACCTTACTAATCACCCTAACACCTTTGAAAACTACACTGCGTCATCTAAAGTAGTCTACTTAAGTTTTCCTGCGTCATCATTGAAACTCTTGTAAAATTAGATTGTCTGTGTATATTGTTGAAGCTGAACTTTTTAATTGGGAAGCTCATAGATCGTAAAAGGACTGTCCCATCCAGAACAAATTTTGTTAATTATTCACTTAAGGAATCTAACTAAAATGAAAGTAAATACTGCTATTTCACGTCAAGAATCAGGTATTCTGGCGACTAATAAAGTACTAAAAAATACTTACCTGCTACTATCAATGACCTTGATGTTCAGTGCCGTGACTGCGGGTGCTGCTATGTACTTTAATCTGCCTCCTTTCGGCATGATTGCTACCTTAGTCGGCTTTTACGGCCTGTTTTTCTTAACCGCTAAATTCAGCAACAGTGCTTTAGGCTTACTGTTTGTTTTCGCATTAACCGGTTTTATGGGCTTAACACTCGGCCCCATTTTGTCGATGTATGTCAATGCCTTCAGCAATGGGCATGAGCTTATCATAATGGCTTTAGGTGGAACAGGCACCATTTTTCTAGGTCTTTCTGGCTATGCCTTAACTACCCGTAAAGACTTTAGTTATATGGGTGGCTTTCTGATGGTTGGCGTTTTGGTTGCATTTTTAGCCGGAATCGGTGCTATCGTTTTCTCTATTCCTGCACTATCACTGGCTGTATCAGCGATGTTTATCTTACTGATGTCAGGCATGATCCTGTTTCAAACCAGTCAAATCGTTAATGGGGGCGAAACTAACTACATCCTTGCGACTATTTCGCTTTATGTGTCTATCTACAATTTATTCCTAAGCCTGTTGCAAATATTAGGTGCCTTCAACGGTAGAAATTAATGATAGGGTTCAGGACATTTAACGACTAAACGTTGTTATTGTTGTTGAAATAAAAAAGGGTGTCGTAAAGACACCCTTTTTTTGTGTTATAAAACGCTATCCAGACACATCCAGACCGCTTAAGGTAATAACTCCCAAGAAGCACGATAACTGGTTTCCTTGTTATATTTTTGCCAGACAAGATCAGGACGAACGATGGGTTTTGTAGGAATCATAAAGGTCACAATATCAAACGTACCACATAAAGTCCGCCCAACCATGTGCAACAAACCCGTCATAAATCCAGCTGTTGCCGCGTAAGCCGGACCGTCAGTACGATTAGTTATGATGATGCTTTTAGGGATTTCTGCGATACCTGTCAGAGAATTGGCAAACCCATTACCTAACTTGATACCCCATTTAGCGGGATAATTATTGGATGCCGCCGTTGCAAAAGAAGACGTGAACAAGAACAGGGTAGCTATAATCAATAGTGCTTTTAAGATCTGTTTCATGGGTAACTCCATAAGAATAAAATAATTAAAAAATAGACAACATAAACGCATTCAAAAATACGACGGTACTGCATATACAGCATACCCAGAGCAACTTCCAGGCAATAGGTTATTCCTGATCATTATTAAAGTACCCATAGCGTAACAACATGCTGGGCAACAGCAATAAGTTTAATAGCGTCGAACTCACCAAGCCACCGATAATAATGGCTGCCATTGGCCCCATAATTTCACGCCCCGGATTATCACTATTAAACGCAATCGGAAACATCGCTAGAGCCGTCACCAAGGCGGTCATTAAAATAGAAGGCAAGCGCTCCTGAGCACCCAATATAACCGTATTGATATCCCAATGCAGCCCTTCAGTTTCCACTAAATGCCGATAGTGTGACAATAGCATAATACTATTACGCACCGTAATGCCAAATAAAGTGACAAAGCCAACCACAGAGCCTACTGATAAGGTCGCATTGGTCAACAGCACCGCAGCAACCCCACCCATCAGAGCAAAAGGAAAGTTAACCAGTGTCAACAAGGTATTCCGCACACTACCAATCGCCATGTAGATAAAAATCAACACACCCGCCCCCGCCAACAAAGAATGAAGAATCAACTCATTCCGAGCCTGTGCCTGTTCTATTGCTGCCCCCGTAAACTCGGGATAACTATCCGCCGACACCGGAATGTCTTTAAGCACACGGGCTTTAAGCTCAGCCATAAAACTATCCATATCCCGATTCAGCACATGACAGGTTACCGCTTGCCGACGTTGAGCGCCTTGATGCAATATATTATACCGACTGGCCGTATGACGTATCTCTGCAACCTGCTCTAATCTAACTAAGGAACCGTCCTGTGCCCTAATCGGCAATTGCCCTATTGTATCAGGTTGCTGCCTTAATTCAGGTGCTAACGCAACCGCAATATTGATAATCTTTTTACCCTGAATATGTTTACCCACGACCCGTGTTTCGTAGGCTATTTGTACCGCATTAACCACTTCTGTCGGCATAATCCCCCAAAAGTTAAGCTGATCCAGATCTAAATGAATCTGCAATAACGGTGTCGCCGGCGGTGATCGTAACTGAATATCGGTCGCCCCCGGAATGTCTCTCATTACCTGAGCCAATACGTGTGCCTGAGCATCCAGCACATTTAAATCATTTCCATACAGATTAACAACCACAGGAGCCGTATAGCCAGAAATGGTTTCATCGATTCTTTCTGTCAAAAAGGTATTGGCTTCAAAACCAATACCGGGAAAATGCGCCAGAATTTCTCTTAACTGCTCAAATATCTGTTGCTGCTGCTCACCTGATAAAGGCTCAAGTCTAACTTCATACTCACTGTAATGACTACCGTAAGTATCTGCCCCCCGCTCTGCTCGACCTGCCCATTGAGAGACGGATTGAACACCTGGAATAGCCAGAAACTGCTGAGTCAATTGGCTACCTATTCGCAACGACTCCTGTAAGGACGTGCCCGGAAGACTGGTGGTATGAATAATATAGTGCCCTTCTCGCAGTTCTGGCAAAAACTTACTATCCAGTCTGAAAAAGGTCATGACTCCGAATAAACAGACCACTAAACAACCCAGGATTAAGCCCTTAAAATACTTAAAAACAAATATCAGTAAGTGCTGATAAATGGGCTTGATAACTGTAATCAACGGCGGTTCATTACGCTGGTCAAAGGGCCGCCCCAATAACAAAAAACACAGCGCCGGAGTTAACGTTAATGCAACCAAAAGAGAGATTAAAATAGCCAAAATGTACGAATACCCCAGTGGAGCAAATAGTCGTCCCGCAACGCCATTCAGGGTTAGTAAGGGTACAAATACCAAAGCCACAATAAAACTGGCGTAAACCACCGAACTACGTACTTCTAATGAAGCCGTATAAACCACGTTAGTAACAGACAAAGGCACCCCTAGTAAACGGTTCTCGCGTAACCGCCTGAATATATTCTCAGTATCAATGATCGCATCATCAACCACCTCACCCAAGGCAATCGCTAAACCACCCAGCACCATAATATTAAGATGAACCCCCGACTCTAATAACACAATCACCGCGCCCATCAAAGAAACGGGGATTGCTAAAGCTGAAATAAAAGCGGTGCGAAAGTTAAACAGAAACAGATACAAAATAATCAGTACAAACAAGCCCCCCATCAGTAAATGTCCTGACAGGTTAGCAATGGACCGTTCGATATAATCCGCCGGCCGAAACAAATGCTCATAGAAAGTAATCGCTTCATTTTTAAAGACCGGCTCAAATTCCTGTAGCATTTGCTCGACTTGCCTGGAAACTGTCAAGGTATTAGCCCCATACTGCCCGATAACCATTAACACGATACCAGTTTTACCGCCTATTTGTGCCGCACTGATCGGTGGTTCAGGTGCATAACGAATCGTAGAGACCTCCCCCAGCGTAATATTCCGTCCCTGTTCTCGTTTAACAATGATTTTTCCAAATTGTTCGGGTGAACTGGGTTGACCCGTCACCTGTAAGGTAATCCGCTGGTTTGTATTTTCTACAAAGCCTCCACCCTGAATGACACTCGCGCGGGTGGCAGCTTCTATAATTTCATTAAGTGTTAAATTAAAGCGTTGCATTTGAATGGGATCAACCTGAATTTGTAACTGCCCGACTTCTCCCCCAAACACATTAACATCAGCCACTCCCGGAATTGCCAATAAGCGAGGCACGACCGTCCAGTCAACCAAACTCCGTAACGCCATTAAATCTTTGGTTTCCGAGTTCAGTCCTATCGTTAATACCGTTGCCGAAGACGACGACAAGGGAATAGCGACCGGTGTAATTCCCAGAGGCAAATTGGCCGAGGAAACACCTAAGCGCTCACTGATTAATTGACGGTTTCGGTAAATATCAGTTTGTTCTTTAAATGTCGCCGTTATAATCGATAAACCCTGAATAGATTCTGAACGAACCGACTCCATTCCGACTAAACCACTAATGGCCGTTTCAATTTGGCGAGTCACCAGAACCTCAACCTGTTCTGCAGATAATCCGGGCGCCTCACTTTGAATGATGACCCGCTTGGGTGCAAACTCAGGAAAAATGTCCAGACCTGCTGTAGTAAAGCGGTAACTGCCATACAGTAAAATAATCATAGCCAAGGCAATAACAATACCGTAAAAGCGGATAGAAAAGCGAACTAAGGTACTCAGCATTAGTAAAAATTGAAACGACGTATTGAAAGGATAATAAGGGTAACGGATTATATTATCCTATACAGTTCTTAGACGGATTGAGCTATTTTAGGAAATTTTCCTATTCTAAACACACTATACTGCACACAATCGTAAACTTGGCTTAATGACAGGACTTTCATGACGTATTTTCTCTTTCGTAAACATTGGCTATGGGCAGCTATACCCCTACTATTAACCAGCCCTATCATTACCGCTGCTGAAGCTGAGACTGAAAATACCTCGAACCAAACATCCCCTGTTGATGTATTTGAACTTCCTGAAATTGAAGTGGTAAGCACCACGCCTGTCGGTTCGAGCGGTCTAAAATTAAAGAAAATTTCAGGTAATGTACAATCAATTGAAGATGAGACCCTCAATCGTCATGAAGCCACTTCGTTACCTGACTTTATGAATCGTCAAATGCAAAGCGTTAATATCAACGACACCCAAAACAACCCTTATCAACCCGATATTACTTATCGAGGCTTTAGTGCCTCGCCTGTATTAGGCGCACCTATTGGTGTATCCGTGTATCAGGATGGAGTACGAGTTAACGAAGCTTTTGGCGATACTATCAATTGGGACTTAATCCCTCAAATTGCGATATCCAGCATGGAAATGATGCCTGGCTCAAACCCCTTATTTGGCTTAAATACCTTGGGTGGCGCCTTATCGCTCAGAACCAAGAGCGGTAGAAGTCATCCTGGTTTTAATGCACAAGCCAGTGGCGGTTCTTACGGACGTCAAAATTACCAGGCTGAGGTTGGTGGTTCACATGATCAATTTGACTGGTATTTTGCAGGCAATATTTTTGATGATCAAGGCTGGCGACCTTATTCTCCATCCAGCGTGAATCAAAGCTTTGGTAAAATCGGCTGGGAGAATGATAAAACCGATCTTGATTTGTCGTTTACTTTTGCAGATAACAAACTGCAAGGTGTAGGACCCGTACCACAAGACGCACTTCAACAAAACTGGAGCGCCATCTATAGCGCTCCCGATATCACTAAAAATACCCTTTATTTCTTTAACCTAAAAGGTAACCATTGGCTAACTGATCAATTAAAGTTAAGTGGAACCACGTACAACCGTAATAATAACAGTTATAGTCTAAACTCGAATACAGGAGACACGGGGGGAAATTGTGACACGTATACTGATTGTCTTGCGGGTGGTTTTTCTCCTGCCACCTTTCAGGCGGCCAGAGCTAAGCAAAATGGCACCGGAGTAAATCTACAACTAACCTCTGATTACAAAGTCTTTAAACACGAGAATCAATTTGTCTTAGGTGGAGGATATAACTATGCAAAAACAGGTTATACGATTGGTACGCAGAATGCTGATTTTACGCCGACTTTTTATGAGGTCGCCAACGAACCGCTAACGACTACAGTCAATATCAACGGTGAAAACACTTACTCCAATGTTTTTGCTACTGACACCTTCTCAGTGTTTGACTGGCTACATCTCAATGCCTCGGCTAACTGGATGCAAGCACACGTAAAAACCCTTGATAAAATGGGTGATGCGCTTAACGGCAACAATACTTTTGAACGTCTCAATCCTGCTGCTGGCTTAACGTTTAACCCCTTTGATGCGCTCTCTCTTAAAACACCATTACAAGAGTTTACTACTTACTTTAATTACAATGAAGGCTTTAGGGCGCCCACTCCTGTAGAATTAACCTGCGCTGATCCGAATGCGCCTTGTACACTCCCGAATAGCTTTTTATCAGACCCCCCTTTAAAACCCGTCGTGTCACATACTTTAGAAACAGGCTTACGCGGTAAATTCAGTGCAGCTCTAAAGTGGAATCTGTCCTTTTATGAAACTATCAATACCAACGACATATTGTTTCTAAACGTTGACACCACACGAGGCTATTTTAGTAATGTCGGTAAAACCAAACGCCAAGGAATAGAATTAGGTTTAAGTGGCCTAGCCTTAGATAGCCTGAACTGGTACATTAGTTACGGCTTTGTGGATGCTACCTATCAGTCCAATGCCCAGTTATTTAATGGCCTGGGAGCTGAATCTGTTATTGCTGGCAATAAAATCCCCAGCATTCCAGCCAATACGCTTAAATTCGGCTCTGAATATGAACTATTTCATAACTTTTTCTTAGGTGGCGATTTACAATATGTATCCAGCCAATATTCACGGGGTGATGACACTAACAGTAGCCCACAAATCCCTGATTATGCCATTGTTAACCTCAACACGCGCTACGTTATTAATAAAAACATTGAACTCTTTGCCATGGGCAAAAACATCTTTGATAACCACTACGTTTCTTTTAGCCAATTGGGACAAAACTTTTTCAACAACAATAACCCCACCCAATTTCAGGGCCCAGGCGCTCCTGCAACCGGCTATGCAGGCATTCGTGTGCATTGGAATTAAGCCCCTGTTTAAGGCATAGGCACTGTTAGTTATTAGCAAAGTTCTATTTAATCGTTAAGACAGGGTTATCTACCCCAATGAGTAGATAACCCTATTGTCAATTGTACTAATTGACTAAATCAGTGGTTAAAGTCTAACTTAAACCACTAACTTTGACACCACTACACTAAATGGTTGTAGTCCATCTTTTGTAACAGCACCTACTTGAAGCTCATAGACGGTGTTTATTATTAAATCGAAAATATCAATACTGCTTTGAGTGGTATTATGAGTCACCCATACAGTAGTTCCGGCCTCACGAATCTGCCACACATAAGCACCGGCATTGTCGGTGGGAATACATCTTCCGTGGATACTACCCGGATAGACGCCATCAGTGACCGTAAACGCTTCTCTAGCAGTAATACTGGGTTGCTTACACTCCGCAAAACCACTACTCAAGATAGTAGTTTCATCGCCATCAGCAATTCTATCAACATATTTAGCTAGAATACTGAATTTGGCATTAACCACTTTTTCACAATCATTCCTGATTGAAATAGGCGTATGTCCACCGTCTTTAGCGGCCAAAATAGCCGCGTCAAAAGCGTTTAAGGCATCTAACGCTTCCGCTAAAGAAACATCAGGATCGGTAAACAGAAGATTGTTTGTCATTTTAACAATAACGTTATGACAAAATGAGGCTTTATCAACAGGTGGCAGCCTGATAAAGGTTGTTACGACCTTTAATTTTCTCATAAGATTCTCGGCATCCTTCATTTACCGGTTTACACTTTATGCAATTCCTGGCTTTATAAAGTCATGAAAACGGGTTTCTTTCGATGTACAAATGAACACAAACCTTCAGTTCATTGTACAATGAAGGTTTATATCCATGCCATTAGC
>CAIMEB010000182.1 GCA_903839855.1 uncultured Methylococcaceae bacterium | reverse complement strand
TGATTTCTTAAATTTAAGAAACAGCTAAGCCGTTTATCTTTAAAGTCACTGGCCGTTTTTTAATGGCTACGGTAGCTTGTTGTTAATTTTTTATTGACATCAAAAGTGTCAACTACTTTTAGGCTGCTATGAAGGATGCCCATTAATTTAACTTATTTTGATCAGTCAGGATTTACCCTGGAGCCCTGCGTTCCTTATGCTTGGCAACCTATCAATGAAACCATTGAAGTGCCATGTTCAAAAAGTAAACGGCTTAATGTGTTAGGGTTTGTTGACAGAGACTGTCAATTTAATTCATTTGTTTTTGAAGGTACGATAACAAGTGCGGTTGTTATTGCCTGTTTTTATTGGTAGGTTTATCGTCTTCCCACCTATTCGCCTGAATTGAATATTATTGAAATTGTCTGGCGTAAAATCAAATATGACTGGTTGCCTTTTGACGCTTATAAATTTTTTGCTGATCTCAAAAGAGAATTATTTGATGTGCTTGCTAATATTGGACTATCTTTCACCGTAGACTTTTCTTAAAAGTTAAATTAATTTTACATAGGTACTTAACAATTAGTCAGTATAATCAAATGCTAGGACGGCGTGAATAAACCCAAAGAGTTAATAGGGCGGAAGCCTGGAAATATATCAACAGTGCTTCCAGCGTTTAACGCTAACAGGATTTCTGAGAGTACTTGACGGTAATCGGTTGTAACGGCTAGATCGACACCTTCAATCAGTTGAGAGGTGCTGAGTCCAGGCCATTTGCCGTAGAGTTTCCCGCCTTGCACGTTGCCACCTAAAACAGTCATCACACTCGCTCTACCATGGTCTGTTCCACCACTGTTGTTACTGCGTAAGCGTCGACCGAACTCCGTTATCATCACTAATGCAACCCGGTTATGATAGGCATTAATATCATTCCAGAACGCATTTAAACCGGTTGACAGAGTGCTAACCAAGTTTCGGAACGCACCCGCCTGATTTTCGTGGTTATCCCAGCCACCATAATCGAGCGTGATGGCCTGAAGCCCAACTTCCATCTTTATTAAACGTGCGGCTGATTTCATCACACTCCCGAAACCACCCGATTTATCATAATTTGCACCATTTTCAGGCGTATAAGCAATAATGTGACCTTGAGGATCTCGCGAGATGCGTTGATCAATGACAGACGGAAGTTTTAACGCCTGCTGGACTGATTTACCTAATATATCATTACGATGACTATACATTTGCCAAAGTGCGGTTGCAACAGCATCTCCGCCCACAGACGGTAAGCCATTATTGATATCCGTTGCGGCAAGCACTTGTTCAAGCCCCAGTAAATCTCCTGGAATTAAGCCATTGAGAACAAAGGCATCAAGCCCTTGGTTAGTTTTAGTGTGAGACCGAATAGCCCGTGTCAACCAACCAGATTGACTGTGTAATAATTCGTTCGTTGAACCAACGCCAGCTTCGATTATGTCAGTTGCAACAAAATGGCTACGGGTAGAGTCCATTAATCCGCAAGCGTGAATGAAGGCGAGATGCTTATTCTGGTACAGTTCGTTTAGCCCGCCCGCCATGGCATGAAGACGAAAATCAATAGGGGTTGACAGGTTATTGCCTAAAGCATAGCCCGCGTCTTTACCCTCTTTCAGAACTCTTAAATCGGCAGGCCGAGCAGCAATAAAGTCAGGATCATCCGCAGGTGAGATTAGATTTAAGCCGTCGCATCCCCCGCGTAAATGTATGACAACCAGGGTTGGAGTAGATTCTTCTGTAGCGAAAGCGAGGCTACGTAAACCAAAGGGTAATGGGGCACAGAAGAGACCCGCAGCGGTTAACGCTTTTAATACTTCACGACGATTAACACTTATCATGAGAGACCTCAACAGAACTGAAAATCGGGAGACATGGCAGCAATGGCTGATGCCAATATCAAATTCTTTTCTTTTCCAACAGGCGGTGCAAAAGGTAACAGACCTGCCGCCATTGTAACGGTTTCAATAGATTTGCTATCAGCGGAGTTACCCATCAAACGAAATAATTCGGTGATCGTTTCAGGGCCATTGCCAGGTATTGCTTTCCATGCGGTAAAGGTGGCAGCAAGGTTGGGTGTTCCTGTTCCCCATTGATTTTGCGCCAATCCTAACAGCAGCGCCCAACGATGCCGCAGGGTGTTTGTACCTAGAAAAATAGCATTTTCATCCGGTAGACCGACCGGAGTTGTTGCACCAAAAAGACGTTGTCCAGCGTTAGTTAACTGGTTGATGAGACCTTCGCTGGGCGTAAAATCAAAGCCCATGACACGCACATAATTAGCCATCAATGCTATGGGACGTTTAATTTTGGCACCTCGCGATTGCATAAACTCAGGAGATTCAATAATCAAACGCAGTACCTTTGCAATCTGGTCAGGAGCCTGGTGGGTACTTTGCCAGGTCGCTGCAGCGCGAGTGATTAATGAGGCCGGTGGGTTTTCACCTACCAGACGAATACACAATTTAGTGGCCATGTGTTGTGCGGTAGCTGGATGAGCGGCGATAAGATCAAGTACCTCACGACCGTCGGCCATAGCCGGTGCGAAGGGCGCTAGTTCTGTTGCAAGTACTCGTTTTTGATAGCCATCATGCCAGCGCTCAACATAATTAAATCGACCTGTCTCGGCAATCGTCCAACCTGTAAACGCGCGCGCAACTTCGTAAACATCTTGGTCAATATAACCAATGGGTTTGCCTTTTAAGGCACCAGGTACTTCGCGCCAGCGGTTGAAATTGTCATTTAAGTAGTTCTCACGACCAAAAGTATGGAGTTCTAATAATTCGCGTGCGTAGTTCTCGTTGGCTGCTCCGGCACGCGAGGAATAATTGGAAAGATAAAATTGCATGGCGGTTGAAGTTGCCACGGCTTCTAACAGGACTCGAAAATTACCGAAACAGTTTTTACGGATCACATCTCTATCATAAACAGGTAAGGCGACACTGATACGCTCATCTGAAAAAGCATTCACATGAAAATGATCATGCCAAAATTGGCTAATGACTTCTTTCAATTGGTAGCGGCTATAGACTGATCGTAGTAATGTGGCTGCAATAACTTCAGTCCTGGGTCTAGCTCTTTCTGCGCCGAATACGGGCTTTTGTGGGTCGAATAACGACCATAATTCTTCAATCGATTTTGACAGCGAGCTTAAAGACCGCAATTCATCCATTGCCGGCCACTTACCTTCAACAGCCGCATATTTAATGGGCAGTTTACAAGTGTCGAGACGACTTTTTACAGGGGCCTCGTCTTCCTCTGGAGCCGTTAATTGTTCTTCCAGCCAGACCTTATGTCCTTGTTTAAATAACGGTTCATAGTCTTCCGCTCTCAGGCCGTAACCTAATCGGTGGGTAGTAAAAAACAGATCTATATCACCTTTTATCTTACTCATAAACTGCTCCGTCAACATTAAATCTAATAGTTATCGGCACTGTACTAGGTTTTGTCCCCAATATTTATAATGACCAAATCGTACCCAGGGTAACCGCATATAAAAATATATAAAAAAGCTCATTGTGAGGTTATAGTTATAGTTTTTGGATACAGGCTATTACCTCTTGTATTATAGGAAATAACAGGAAGAAATAACAGAAAGAAATAACAGGGTCAGGGGATCGCATGCCAACTTTGCCAAGCAAAGTGCTAATTTATGGGATCTGAAAAGACGAGCGCTTCTAAACGTGGACTCGTTTTCGCATGCCAACTCTCAAAGCGCCGATCATCACTGATGTCCTCCAACAGTAAATAACCCGAACTTAAGTCAAAGAGGTATAAGACTGCAAAGACCAGCAATCTTAACCAGGCGCTA
>CAIMEB010000181.1 GCA_903839855.1 uncultured Methylococcaceae bacterium | reverse complement strand
CTACCAGACCCCGACGAAGCCGACCATTTTAACCTATCTAATTAAAATGTCAACAGACTTTTAAATCATTTTTCTTCTACCCCTTCGGAGCCTGCCCCGAAAGAACTCTGCATTATACAGATAAATTTAAAATCGTCAAGTAGTGAGCAAGAGCATCATTACATCCCCGCCCTAAAGAAACGAGATTTTTCGAACAAAATGGATAAACATATAAAAACGACGTCACAAATAAAATACCTAACCAGACAACTGCAAACAAAACGGAGCGGTTTCTAGCCAGGACAACTGCATAAGCCGCTTTTAATAAATTATTACTACCACTAGCCAACATAATAGCAGAGACGATTGCTGAATCAGTTACCGCAAACTTTCCGCTTAATAATGATAATATAAAGGGATCTATATCTGTAAAACCCACGATCATGGCTAAGAATTTAAGACCATGACTACCGTACTGACTGGTTACATAGTTTGTTAAAAACGCGAATACCATAAAAAGCGCGGCAAATAAAATAGCGGTTGTTAATTCTAAAGGATGTTTGACTTCACTGGCTTCCTGTACATGTGACGCTTGTTTTTTAAGCGTTAACAGACCAGTAATCGTTATCAGTGATAAAACGATAATCACTGAAAAAGGTGTTAATAACTGCATCGCTAAACTTCGATCAAACACAAAAATGATCGCTAACAACCGAATATACATCATCGTGGTCGCCATAATAAGCGCAGGAGATACATTACGCCCTGAAGCACTATTAAGACCATTAGCCTGGCGCGAAATAACCACCGTTGCAGCAGTACTTGAATATAGTCCACCCAAAAATCCAGTAATCATCAAACTACGATTTTTAAAGAAATAGGTATTAACCAGATAACTCAGATAAGAAAAGCCCGAGACGATTAACACTGCAAACCAAACTCGGTAATAAGTCACCGGCAGCAAAGCAGCAATCGGTTGATCAGGTAACAAAGGCAGAATAACGCCTGAAATAATTAAAAACTTTGCTAAGGTTACAATTTCTTCGTTAGCCAGTTGATCAGAAAAATGATGAATCAGCGTTTTTTCACTTAAAATCAAGATCAAAACCACCGCAAATAAAACTAGAAACCAGCTAGGAAATACACTAGCGATTGGCCCCATTAAATATATTAATAGAGCCAATAGCGTACTAAACATTGAAAGCTGTCCATTAGCTGACAACCTCCAGTAAAACATTAATAAAAAACTACCGAGTAAAAACAATCCTACTGCAAATAATTGCTTACTGGCGTCCAGGCTATAGAGAATAAAGCCAAAAACACCAATCAGTACAAAGGTACGGGTACTGCCAAAATTCAGTTTATACTTATTGGCCTGATGATACGTACGAAATTCAAGCCCCACCACGAATGAAAATGCCACCGTCATAATAAATTGTACTAATAGCGGTGGAATGGCACTATAAAATTCCATGACAGGATACCCGGAACGCTTTCAGTGATGTCTATAAAAGAAAACAAGCACTGTTAAGCAAACCGCTCAATCATCTTTTCTGTCTGCTCAGCAAACTGTTCAAGATTGCCTTTCTTTACCTTGTCAACAGGAATCACTAAGGCCGTACTCAAGGTAATATAGATATAAACATAACGTTTACCATACTCCACCCGAACCAACTCCGACCACGCCATTTTATTTTTACCACTGGGTGATTTCTCCAGTAAATAATTAGGATTAGCGGGATCTATGGTTAGCGTGTAAAGCCCGAACATATTGATCTTTTCTTTGGCTGTATAACTCTTAAGAATCTGCCGACGCAAATCTAGCATCATTATTTTGGGTGATAAAATAGCCCAAAGAACGGCCATAGCAACAATGTAGCCCGACGACTTCATATCACCATAGTAGAAATAATAAAAAGCCCCAATAAGTCCCATTACTCCAGGTACTATCCAACGATTCTTCTTAATATTATGTTGTATCTCCTCATTTCTCATGAACTGTATCTCATTGAAATGAATCAAATCTTCTTCACCAAACTCATATTCTACTTCAAACATAATCCTAATCTTTTTTAAGTTAAAAATTTTAGTGCATTTTTATTTTTCTATAAACGCTACGTCTAAAAGCATTGGACAGCGTTAACATAGCGGTTCTAAAATAACCATGGATAGCTACCTGATGCATTTTATAAAGCGATAAATAAACTACTTTAGCGATAAAGCCACCGACGCTGACGGTGCCCATTAAGTTACCCATCAAATTACCGACTGTGGTGTATTTTCCCAAAGAAACCAAAGATCCATAATCATAATAGACAAACTCAACCAACTCCCGCCCCTTGAGCTGATTAATGATTGATTTAGATAAAGTGGATGCCTGTTGATGAGCCGCCTGCGCGCGTGGAGGCACATTACCGGTATGTCCTTGCCATACACAAGCCGCACAATCTCCCATAGCAAAAATAGCATCGTCACTGGTTTTCAAGGTTTTATCAACCACCAACTGATTGATATGATTCGTTTCCAGCCCATCTAAACCTTTCACCCAATCAGGCGCTTTAATTCCAGCGGCCCAGACCTTAAGATCAGCCTTAATAAACTCACCATCGTGAGTAGTAATACCTTCCTTTGTAATCTCAACAACACGCCTACCCATTTTAAGCACAACCCCCAAACTCACCAATTGTTGCTGCGTAGCCGTTGCTAACTTAATGGGTAGGGCGGGTAATAATTGTGTTGCAGCTTCAATAATGGTCAGTTTGACGGTACTCTTCTCATTTAAACCATAAATTGCCAACACATTAGTCACTTCGTGCAATTGCGCGGCTAACTCAACACCAGTAGCCCCGGCACCAACAATAGCAATCGATAAAGGCTTAATATTGACACTGTCTTTACCAATATAGCTTTTTAAATAAGACTCAAACAGTTGCTTCTGAAATTTGAATGCTTGGGAGGTGGTATCCAGAAATAAACAATGCTCCGCAACCCCTTTAATGTTAAACGTATTACTCACACTGCCCACCGACATCACCAGGGTATCGTAGCTAAAGGTACGCCCCGGTATCAACTCTTCACCACTATCACTGAGCGTTGGACTAACCACAATCTGCTTTTTCTGCCTGTCTAGGCCTTCCATTCGTCCCAACCTAAAATAGAAGTTATTGCGATGACCTTGGGGTAAATATTCAACCTGTTCAGATTCATCGAGGGTTCCCGCCGCAACTTCATGTAATAACGGCTTCCAGATATGCGTTGACGCAACATCAATCAAAGTGACTTCCGCTAACCCAGGTTTACCTAATTGACGCCCCAGGCTAGTAGCTAATTCAAGCCCGGCTGCACCACCACCTACAATTACAATTTTATGCTTTTCAATGTGTTCATTAGTCATCACTCTTCCCCTTCTATTTTCACAGACTATAACATTACCTTAAATGAATATTTTAGTCACCGATTTTACAACTTCTTAAACTAGTAGAGTATAAAACGGGTGTGATTAAAAGTGTGGGGATTTTAAAGTAACATTATGCCGCGATTGCGGTATTCTGATGAGCCCAATATGGCGAATTCAAGTCATAAGTGCAACACTTCGAAAGTGAGTTAAATGGTATAGTTTCCATCGACAAAAACAAAAGCTAACGAGGCACAAAAATGAGTACCTACACCCATCTAACCCAAGAAGAAAGATACCACATTCAAACCATGCGGAAACAAAAATTTTCACTCAGCGTTATGGCAAGAAGGACTATCGCGGCATCATGCCAGACCGCGTTGATATTGACGAGCGTCCTGCTGCTGATATTCTTTTCCGAGTGTTGCACTTATGACTTGAATTCGCCATATCGATCCTAGATAATTGGAAACTAGCTTAAGTGGTATTGATAATGAGAAAATTTTTTCAGTTTCGTAGCATACAAACACATATTATTTTTTCTTTTGGTGTTCTTTTATTCGTCATTCAACTCCTGTTGATGTTGATATTGAACATCATCCTATCGAATAACGCTAAGGTTGAAATTGAAAAGAGTCTAAATCTAAGCGCACAACTATTTGATTATATTTCAGATGAGCACAGCAAAACCTTAGCTCAACATGCTAAAATTTTAGTGGCTGATTTTGCTTTTCGTCAGGCAATAGCGACTGAAGATCAAAAAACGATTGTTTCAACTTTAGACAATTATAGTGGTCGATTAAAAGCAGATTTAATGTTTCTTGCTGATAATCAGCAAAAAATAATAGCCTCTTCTAGTTATAGTGGCGATGAAAATCAAAGTTTGTTATTTCCTGATTTACTGCATTTAGCTGAACAGCAAGGCATTGCTACAAGCATTGTGCTTATTAATAATCAGCTTTACGATATTGTAATCGTACCTGTATTGGGACCCATGCCTATTGCCTGGCTTGCTTCCGCCTTTATTATTAATCATGAATCAATACGTAATATTCAAAAGCTGATTGATCTTGATTTGTCGTTTTTTTTACGTGAACAATCAGCCCATTCAAAGGGTAAATTAAAACTTTTAGCCTCTAGTTTTCCAATGGAAGAGCATCGGTTTTTAGTAGATAGCTTATCTAACGTTAATCTGGATCAATTCAAAAAGAGTGTGGAGTTGGAGTTAAATAACGAAACTTATTTAGCACATCTTAAAATTATTAATATCGATAAAGAGTTAACCGCGTTAGTTGTAATACAACAGTCATTAAATAAAGCACTTAAGCCCTTGTATTTTCTACAGCAGTTAGTTTTTGGTCTAGGCTTATTAGCTTTCATAATTGCTTTGTTAATCAGCAAGCGGATTGCTAAAAATATTACCTTACCGATTCATACCTTGTCTGATATTGCTCAACGTCTCAGACAGGGTGATTATTCAACTAAAATCAGCTTAAATCGAGTTGATGAAATGGGTGGACTTGCATTTGCATTTCAGGAAATGGCTAATAATATTAAGGATAGAGAAGCCAAAATAATGATGATGGCCAATTTTGACGCATTAACGGGCTTACCTAATCGAATTTTTTTCAACGATCGACTCAGTCAATCCATAAAAATAGCCTATCGACTCGATAAATCGCTTGTCGTGATGATAATTAATGTTAATCGATTTAAAAAAATTAACGAAATCATGGGGCATGATTTAGGTAATACGTTACTGTTTGAATTAGCGACAAGACTGAAAACAGTCATAAACCAAGATATTGATACCTTGGCAAGGATGGGGGAAGATGAATTCGCAGTGTTGTTAGAAACTGACCTTAAGCAGGCAAAAGAGACTGCTGTGCAATTGCTTAAAGTGATCGATAGTCCTATTGAATTAGACAATAAGAGTGTGTTGATCACGGTCAGTATTGGCATGAGTTGCTATCCAGATCATGCTCTTGACATGAACTCCTTAGTTCAGAAAGCAAGTTTAGCGATGTATCAGGCCAAGAATAATCATAAAAGTTGCCTGGTATTTGACCCTACGTTTGAGTTTTTGGATCAAGATCATTTGTCACTCATGGTCGAAATACGTCGAGCCGTGATTGAGAATGAATTTGTTATGTATTATCAGCCCAAGTTAGAAATAGCCACCGGTATCATCAGTCATGCTGAGGCCTTGATTCGCTGGATTCATCCTATTAAGGGGTTAGTACCTCCTTCCGAATTTATTCCTTTTGCGGAAGAAAATGATTTTATAGAAAATATTACCCTGTGGGCGATAGATCGCGTTTTAGTGCAGCAAAAGCAGTTGATAGACGTGGGTATTGAGTTAGTTTTGTCGATTAATATTTCATCGCATGATTTGCTAATTCCAGACTTCTCAACCATCATTGCTGATTTATTAAGCCGTTATCAAGTGCCTGCTCAATTGATTATCTTAGAGGTGACAGAAAGTGCCATTATGACTAATCTTGATGAGGCGTTGATTGTATTGAATGAAATTTATAAAATAGGTGTCCAATTGTCTGTTGATGATTTTGGTACGGGTTATTCATCATTAGCTTATTTAAAACGGTTACCCTTATCAGAATTAAAAATTGATCAGTCTTTCGTTTTTAATATGCAAAATAATCATTTTGATTATTTGATTGTGTCTTCAACCCTGGAGTTAGCCCATAATATGAATTTAAAAGTAGTGGCTGAAGGCGTAGAAAATAGCGCAACCTCTGAGCTGTTGAAATCGTTAGGTTGTGATTTTTTACAAGGCTACTATATCTGTCGTCCATTACCGCTCGAGCTGCTGCTGGAATGGGCTAAAGAGTCAATATGGTCCTTGAATATTAAGCGTGACGTTAATGAATATTAAGACCACATTTAAGATTATTAGTTTATTTTTAGGTGTATCTGCCAGTGCTTCTGGGGAATGGTATTCTTCAATGGAAGGTAAATATAAGTACAATAATAATCTAAATAATGGTGTATCTGGTGATACCGTTGATGATTCAATCTTTGCTCTTACGGCGGTGGGTGGAAAGTATTTTCAATTAAATGATCATTATAAATTCAGTATTCAAAGTGAATTTGATGGTGAAGTTTATGATCGATTTAAAGGCATGAATAATATCGTTCTAGGTGGTAGTGCGGCACTCACTAAAAAGTGGGCGTTGGGTTTATATGCGCCTTGGACGTCGTTATCATTCCGTGGGTCTTATCTTGATTATAATAATCAGGTACGAAGCGGGTCAAAGCTTCATGTGCAATTGAGCAGTGGTAAACGAATCACTGAAAGATTAAGTGTTTGGGCTGATTTACAATTTGAAAAACGGTTCACTGATTCCAATGTCATTGTAGATCAGGGCGTATCGGGGGCGGTCTATAATTTGACTAATAAACATTTCAAATTAAATTCGGTGTACGTTTTTAATAGCGGTTTGTTTATTAAGTCTAGTTATCAGTTTCGACAGGGGGATGTTGTTACGACGACTTTGAAAGAGAATGTTAATTCTAATATTGATGCCGTGACCACTGCGGTGACAGAAGATTCAACATTTGGACCGAATGCTGAGGCTTATCGATTGACGGGGATAACGCATATTTTAAGTGCGAGTGTTAGTAAAGTAATCATGCCGCATTGGTTGATGAGTGTTGAATATCAGTATGTAATGATTTATGGCAAGGGCAATAATAACTATTTTGGTAGTATGCCTACATTGACATCTTCGTATGATTTTTGATTAAGCGATAGACTATGAATTTAAAAAATCTTCCATGCTTTTATATTTTAGGTCTTTTAGCCCTACACAGTCAAAATACGTTGGCGGCTCAGGTTACAGTTTCGGTCGAAGATAATGAAGGACACCTGATTGAAAATGCAGTAGTCACTGCAACCCCTTTGAATCTAAATAGTTTACCTAAACCTAAAGTAAAGAAGGAAATAGTTGATCAAATTGACAAGGAGTTTTTTCCTTTTATTAAGGTTGTTCAAGTCAATACTTGGATTAATTTTCCCAATAATGATGATATTCGTCACCATGTGTATTCATTTTCACCTGCTAAGCGTTTTGAGTTACCCCTTTATTCGGGAACTAATGCCCCACCCGTGTTACTAGATCATCCAGGGGTTGTGGTGTTGGGCTGTAATATTCATGATTGGATGATAGGCACTATTTATGTTTCTGCGACACCGTATTTTGAAAAAACTGTTGCTAATAACAAAACAGTTTTTAAAGATTTGCCGGTGGGCGACTATATTATGAAAGTATGGCATTCTAATATGCTGGTCTCTGAAGAATCAACGTCAAAACCAATCAAATTAGGTGCCAAAGATAATGTTACTATCGAATGGCGTTTAACGCTCAAGCCAGAATTTAAAATACCGCGTCAATCGATTTCTACTCGCTTTAGTTTTTATTAGCAGATCAGATAAGGTCTTAACAGAGCGGTTTAAGCATCTGGCTTTTTTAATGATGACTGTCATGACATTTTAGGCAAAAAAAAGCGGCAACTATAGAAGTGCCGCTCAGCATTGCATTTGATTGCAAAACTATCGAGCCACCTTAACTCAATAGCGTGGTCTTCAGGACTAAAAAACAATCAAATAGCTTACCAATCAAGTTGAACGCGAGTTTCAAACATATCCAAGGCACCTCTGTTCCAGGCTAAGCTTTGACTTCCCGCTGCCATACCAGACGTATTGATATCTAAAGCGCGTATATAGTTAGCCATAACACGTACATGTGAATTTGGATACCAGTTAAGACCAAACTTACCTGTTGAGGCTCTACCGCCGTTAATCGCACCGGAATGTAAATTCAGGTAATCATACCCAGCCGCTAATTCCCAAGCACCTTTACCACCTTTCATGTCAAAGTTTTGGTTTGGTTTAATACGACCCCAAGATCCGGTTTTAGAAGAATAATTACGAGACTCTCCGGTTAAAAAGTAAGTCACATAACCGTAGTAACCGCTTAAAGACGTTTGATTATAACCATGTCCAGAAACGTCAGTTTCGATATACTCCCCTTGAGCAGAGAATGGCCCATAAACTAAAGCCGACTCACCACCAAATCGTTTCAGATTATTAGCTTGTCTTTGGTTAGCCGCACCTTGGTTACCACTTGTTAAATTACCCGTGCTTAATATTAATGAACGATCGACGTTACCACCCAAACCGTTTGCAAATATAACGCCGCCGTTATTAAAGGCTCCAGTACCATAGTAGTTATTATTGATGCTAATGTAAGAACCCGATGCCCCAGCATGCAAGAATTTAGTTTTGCTTTCAAACCAGGGTGTACCGGCTATACGGGTGTTAACTTCCCAACTAGTATCACCACCACCACCATTACGGTTAACACCACCATTGGTACCTAAGGCGCTACCTGTAGTACTCACTGATCCATTACCTGTATTGCTATTAACACCTGTCACACTCAATGCATTCGACCCATAAGCATTAGAGTATCCACCTACACCTTCAGTTTGAAATGAAGAACCTACTAACCAACGATCAGCCGAGTAATTTAGACCCAAACCTACTTTATAGGTATTTAGGTTATCAACGAACGTATTAACCGCCATGTTACGTTCAATAAACGTAAGGTATCTGTTGCTAGTCGCTTCTTCTAAACTGAATGGTTCTTTAAAAGAACCTGCTTTAATTGAAAATGGACTAGAGAAATTATAACGTACGAAGGCATCAGTAATACCGCCCGCATTTAAACCATTACCGCGTGTAAAATCATATTCAAATTTGTAATCGGTATTTTTGAAGAAAGTCCCTTCAACACCCAAACGTGCACGACGTAAAGTCGCACCATCGTTTAATGTCGCTGGAGCACCTGTTGCACTGACATAATTGCCATATAAACCGGGTAAGTGTTGATTAATATTAGATTGTGAATCTATTTGCAAACGACCGTTAATACCTGCCGTAAAGTTACCATCCTTAGTTGCAAAATGAATACCGTCATCTAGCTTAACATGCACTGAAGAAGGCTTTGATTCTTCTTCCGCATGCTCCTCTAAGGCTTTAATTGCATTTGTTTTTAACTCAAGATCCTGCTTAATGGCAGCCACTTCAGCAGATGTTGCGGCTGGAGCTGGCGTCGCTGAATGAGAGGTACCTGGAGTCGATGAGGACTCAACTACTTTCTCATAAGCACCCAAAAGAACACGACCACGACCGGGTTCAGCAAAAAGTTGCTTGGTTTTAGTGTCTACATAAAGATCTAGCGCAACGGCGTTAAATGATGCGCTTACACCCAGTGTGGCAGCAATAGCCAAAGTCAATTTAGAGAATTTCATTATTTGCTCTCGGTTGTTATAAAAAAACTGAGGCAAGAATAACCAAGCATTATTACAGTATTATTACAAAACAACAAAGCGAGCAATAAAGCTGCTATTTTACAAATAAAATCAATTTCTTGTTGACTCTTAAGAAAATATAATCATGGGTTAAAATGTGGCGTGATCTTGGTTTGTATCAAGAGTATAACGCCCAATTAAAGAATCGGGCGTTGGTAAGACGTTTATTATTTAGCTGCTGGTGCTGGCGCAACAGGTGCCGCCTCAGTAGGTGCAGGTGCTGCCTCCGTTGTTGGAGTCGGTGCAGCAGCAGGCGCCACTGCAGCAGCTGGTGCAGCAGTTTCAGGTGCTTTTGCTTCTTCGCTGGTTTTATCGCAACCTGTAACCAATGCCAAAGCAAACAGGCTTGTCGCTATCATTATTTTAGTTTTCATCGTCATGTCCTCTTCTGTTAGAAATTATAGTTTTCCTACCCGAACTAACGGGTGTCGATAATGCTATCACAAATAATGGGAATTTCTTCAATAAAACAATGCTGCCAGGGGGGCAATCATTCGATTTAACTAAGTCGATAGCCAGCCTAAACAGCCTAAATTGCACTGTTACCCGTGTATAATGAGCCATTACAAAAACCATCTCACAATCATAATATGACAGAAAAATACTTTATTTATGCGACCATCGACAATCAGTCGGGTATGCCCAATATAGCCGAATTTCAGGCCGGTGGAATTAACGCGGCTCCCCTTGAAACAGTGTGTTATCGAGATATTGTCGCTGTTGTCAGCCGCGTTGATGTCAATGCTTTATCAGGTTCGTCGTCAGCACACGAAGAAACTCAGCAGGCGCATCTTTTAAAATATCAGCAGGTTAATGAATTTCTGCTTAAACAGACGGGCAGCAAGAGCATATTACCTTTAAAATTCGGCTTTACCGCAACGAGTCGTCAAGACGTTGAAAAAGTGCTGGAACAAGCCTACATTCAACTGAGAGCTTACCTTGATAAACTGCAAGGAACGATGGAACTCATCATCCAGGTTTCATGGGAATTACCCAACATACTTCAGGGCATTCTAAAAGACACCCCCGAGTTAGCCAATGCAGCCAACCCTATACAGGCGGGTAAGCTCCTTTTTGAAGCCGCTGAGATAAAAAAAAGCAGCTTTGTTGCCGCCATTCATAAACAATTATTAGCTTGCTCAAAAGAGTATTCAGACGCCCCACTAAAAACAGAAGCGATGATTTTTAACCGCAGTTATCTGGTTGAAAAAGATCATGAAGCCCTATTTGATGAGGCCGTGGATCTAGTCGCAACCGAGTTTGAAGACATACTTACCTTTCGCTATATAGGCCCTCTTCCAGTCTATAGCTTTGTTAATATCGAATTAAATCAAGGCAATTTTGCGATGGTTGATAAATCTAGGCAACTATTACAATTGCCCGAGCAAGCCTCTTGGGAGACAATAAAATCGACCTATCGGCAGTTAATTCTCGCGCTTCACCCTGATAAAAATCCTAATAATCCCCAAGCCGCAGAAAATACCAAAGCGGTGGTCGCTGCCTACGACATTGTGAAAGCCTATTGTCAGAGTCAGCCGAATTTTTCGGAACAGGACAAAACTACAACGATCTCCTTTACTCAAGAAGCCGTCGAGAAAACCTTTATCACTGATGACAAAGGCGCTCTATTGATGCGTAACACTACCGCTAAAAAGCCTGCATGAACAAAATTCTAGGCATCGATCTTGGCACAACGAATAGTTGTATGGCTGTACTCATCAATGGTGAGTCGATTATCATCCCAAACGCCGAGGGAGAGCGAACCACCCCCTCAGTGGTCGCCTTTACCGAAGAAGAACTACGGCTCATCGGCACGTCGGCTAGGCATCAACAACTTAACAATCCGCACACCACGATCACCTCAATCAAACATTTTATGGGTAGGAAATGGGACGAAGTACCCGAGGAAATAGCCCTAGCTACCTATCCTATTGATAAAAACGAGAACGGTGATGTTATCGTCACTGTAAAGGGTGCGCAGTACGCGCCTCAGGAGATCAGCGCCATCATTCTTAAAAAACTCAAGATAGATGCTGAAAACTATCTGGGTGAACCTGTAACAGAAGCCGTCATCACTGTGCCTGCTTACTTTAATGACGCTCAACGCAAAGCCACCAAAGATGCCGGGCGAATAGCGGGGCTTAATGTGTTACGGGTTATCAACGAACCGACTGCCGCCTCACTCGCCTATGGACTCGATAAGGCTGATGATCAAACGATTCTGGTTTTTGATCTGGGAGGAGGAACGTTCGATGTCTCTATCCTGGAGCTAAGTACTGGCCTGTTTGAGGTAATAGCCACGAGTGGTGATAACCATCTGGGTGGTGATAATTTTGACAAAACGATCGTTGACTGGCTGATAGATACCTTTAAGCATGACCAGGCAATAGACTTAACCAGTGATCCTATTGCACTGTTGCGTCTTTATGAAGCCGTCGAGAAAGCTAAGATTGAACTCTCGACTGTACAGATAACAGACGTTAACTTGCCATTTATCGCCACTACATCCAAAGGTCCCATACACCTCAGCATAGAACTTTCCCGCCCACAATTAGAAACACTCTGCTCCCCCCTGATTGAGCGTACCGTATTCCCCCTTATGCAGGCACTTGCTGATGCGGACATGACCCCCAGCGCCATTGATCACCTTGTACTGGTTGGCGGCATGACCCGTATGCCCGCCATTCAGAATAAAGTAAAAACATTAATTGGCAAAGATCCGCATCAGAATATCAACCCTGATGAGGTCGTTGCTATCGGTGCAGCCATTCAGGCCGGCATCTTACAGGGAGAAGTGAAAGACCTGTTATTATTGGATGTGACTTCGCTGTCACTGGGGATTGAAACCAAGGGCGGGGTCTTTACAAAAATAATTGAGCGTAACACCAGCATCCCAACCAGTAAGATCAAGACCTTTACAACGGCAGAAGATAACCAGGATTCAGTAGAGATTCATGTCCTTCAGGGCGAGTCAGAAATGGCGGCTTTTAATAAATCCCTGGGCACCTTCAGACTGCTTGATATTCCACCGGTACGACGCGGTTTGATCGAGATTGATGTCACCTTCGACATTGATGCAAATGGCATCCTTCAGGTGAAAGCCGAAGACATTATCACCGGTAACGAACAGGAAATACGCATCGAAGGCGGCTCAAATCTGAGTGAAGCAGACCTTAACCGAATGATAAAGCAGGCCGAAGACTATGCTAATACTGCGCATCAACTGCGAGAACTGGCGGATATTCGTAACTATGCCGAAGTCCTTGCCTTTGAAATCGAGCTCTCGCTGAATGAATACTTTCGCTACATTAGCGAAACGGATGAAGCAAAAATCAGGGCGCAGATTACGGAGTTGCGACAACTCATAGAGGGTGTTGATATCAGTAAAATTCGTGATTGTGCCGACACCCTAGTTGAGGTCTCACAAGTCCTCACGTAATGATTTTTTGCCGCCATTGTTTGCCTATCGCAAGGCTTTTTCCCACTTACTGACCAAGGCTGATGCCATACTGTTACCGAATACATTGGTTGCACTGCGCCCCATATCGAGTATTTGGTCAATACCCAATAGCAACAATAGGCCTGCTTCTGGAATATTGAACATCGACAGCGTGGCAGCAATCACGATTAATGACGCCCTGGGCACACCTGCAACGCCTTTACTGGTAAACAACAACACAAATAACATAATCAGTTGATCTGCAAGTGGCATATCGATGCCGTAAGCTTGGGCGATAAATAAGACCGCAAAAGTCATATACATCATGCTGCCATCCAGATTAAACGAGTAACCCAACGGTAAGACCAGGCCACATACTTTTTCATCACAGCCAAAGCGCTCAAGTTGTTGTAGTAACTTAGGATAAGCACTCTCACTGCTGGCTGTACCAAAAGCCAGTAACATAGGCTCACGAATATGGCTTAGCAAGGATAAAACCCTGCGCCCTAAAAATAAGAAGCTCACGCAGCCCAGTAAGATACACAACAATAACAGCCCTAAATAAAACTCACCAATAAATTTTCCGTAAGACAATAAAACTCCAATACCCTGCTGTGCCACCACAGAAGCTATCGCAGAAAATACCGCGACAGGCGCATAGTGCATCACATAACTCGTGATTTTCAGCATAATATGCGCCAATGAATCCAGCAGCTTAACGGTGGGCTTGGCTGGATCTCCAATAGCCGCACAGGCGATACCAAAGAACATGGAAAACACCACAATCTGTAAAATTTCATTGGTTGCCATCGCCTCGGTAAAGCTTTTGGGAACGATATGAGCGACAAAATTACCCAGGGTGGGCTTAATTTGCGAAAGCCCTGTTTCAGTTCCTATAGCAGGCAGTGTAATATGTAAAGAACGACCTGGCTCAAATAAATTGACCAGCAATAAGCCTAATAACAAACTCACCACTGATGCTGAAAAAAACCAGGCCAGTGCCTTAATACCAATACGTCCGACCGTTTGAATATCGCCCATCTTAGCCATTCCCACTACCAAGGTTGAAAACACCAGCGGGGCAATAATCATTTTGACTAGCCGCAAAAAGATATCTGTTAAGACAGCAAAGACCTCGATTATTTGTTTAAGTAAGGCGTGTTCCTGAACCGCATCGGAACTACCTAATGTCAAATTGAGAAGCTCTCCTACAATGATGCCGACTACCAGTGCAATAGCAACATACAGCGTCTGACGATTGGGTGGTGCAGTGTGAGTATGAACTGACATAAAAGTATCTCTCCAATAAATTAAAATTATACTCATCCCAGAGCGTCAAGCTGCTTAGAGTACCTTATATTAAATAGTTTTTGCGTTAATGTGTAAAATTTTCTTAATGGTAGTCTGAGGTAATCGGGTTATCATAATCACTGCAATAACGGTCGAATTACAAAAAGCTGTTTAATAACAATTAACGACCGAGAGTGTATAACTAAAAATTAATGAGGAGTTAATGGTGGAACTTGAGAACAAATTTACGGCCTTACAACTGGCTATTATCAATAATCAAGCGGCGCTTTATAATTGCGCTTGTCCGGTTCATATCAGTATGCAAATTACCAATTTGCGTAAGTTATTTGATTATCAGAAAACGTGTATTGATTTGCCTTCAGAAAATGATGTACACATCAAAGTGCATGAGCGTATCGCTGAGGTGACAAAACAGGCTCATCAACTAATGGAGCAATGCCTGGATGAGATTCTGGATATGGAAGGCTGGGATAGAGCTAAACTAGAAATGCCGCCAGGCCTCAGGACACGGATAGGTCAATGATACGAAATGATCACCTTATTTGAGTGATTAACGGGAAGATAATTCGACTGTGCCGATAACAAGTCGGCACATCGTTTCAAACTCAGGTAAGACGCAATAATAAAACGCCATCTATGTTGGAGTAAAACAGCTTTAGCTGTTTTTACAGGCAATAGCTGAAGCGATTGCACTCTTGTTTTTTTAACAACTTGTGTTTTATTTAACTATTTTATTTATTGCGAGTTACCAGCCATTATTTTTTCAATGCTTTTGCAAAGGCATTAGCCATTGAGTTTTGAGTGGGTTCCGGTTGTTTAGGCTTAGGTGCGGGTTTGTGACTGACACGCTCAGGTCGAGCTTCAATAATCTCACCATCGGTTGATGATTTCATCGATAAGGAAATACGTTTACGTTCAACATCGACTTCCAGTACTTTGACTTTAACCATATCACCCGTTTTTACTGCATCTCTGGGATCTTTGATAAAGGTATCAGACAAATGTGAGATATGAATCAAGCCATCCTGATGTACGCCAATATCAACAAAAGCGCCAAAGTTGGCCACATTGGTGACGACGCCATCAAGTCGCATTCCCGGTTTAAGGTCTGATATTTTCTCAATACCCGCTTTAAACTCGACGCTTTTAAACTCCGGCCTAGGGTCACGTCCAGGCTTTTCTAATTCTTGTAAAATGTCGGTGACAGTCGGTAAACCAAAGTGTTCATTGGTAAAGTTGGCTGGGTTAAGTGTGCGTATAAAACCACTTTGACCGATGAGGTCTCGAATAGATTTACCAGTATTACTGATGATGGCTTCCACCACCGGATAGGCCTCAGGATGAACGGCAGACGCATCCAGAGGATTATCCCCATTCATAACCCGAAGAAAGCCAGCCGCCTGTTCATAAGCCTTGTCACCGAGTCGGGGCACTTTTTTAAGTTGTTTGCGATTGGCAAAGGGACCGTTTTGGTCTCTAAACTGAACGATGTTTTCACTGACACTGGCAGAAAGCCCAGATACTTGTTTTAACAAGGACGCAGAGGCAGTATTCACATCGACACCGACCGCATTAACGCAATCCTCAACAACAATGTCCAGACTTTTTGCCAACTGAAATTGATTAACATCATGTTGATACTGACCTACACCAATAGATTTAGGATCAATCTTAACCAACTCAGCTAAAGGGTCTTGTAAACGACGGGCGATAGAAACCGCGCCACGCAAGGAGACATCCAACTCAGGAAACTCTTTAGCAGCCAATTCAGAAGCCGAATAGACCGAAGCACCGGCTTCAGATACGGTTATTTTCGTAAATTTAAGGTCTTTATGTTGCTTGATGACATCGGCAACCAGTTGGTCCGTTTCTCGTGAGGCCGTGCCATTACCAATACTGACCAGAGAAACCTGATGTTTTTCGATTAATTTAGCCAAGATTGCAATAGATTCATCCCATTGTTTACGGGGGGGATGAGGATAAATCGTATCGGTAGCCAATAATTTTCCGGTGGGATCAATGATGGCTACTTTAACGCCGGTACGTATACCGGGGTCGAGTCCCATGGTGGTTTTTGAACCGGCTGGCGCTGCGAGTAATAAATCTTTTAAGTTGTTGGCAAAGACTTTGATCGCTTCGGCTTCGGCGGCTTCGCGTAGTCTTAATTTTAGGTCTAACTCAATGCGTGTAAACAGCTTTATTTTCCAGGCAAAACGCGCGGTCTCGGCTAACCAGGCATCAGCAGGTCGAGTGGTATCAGTGACATTAAGATGTTTAGCGACAAATTGTGCACAGAGTAGATGTTCTTCTTTGTCTTCTACCGCAGGTTTTAGAGTGATGGATAATAAATCTTCATTGCGTCCTCTAAGAAGCGCTAAGGCACGGTGTGACGGGATTTTATTAATGGCTTCCTGATAATCAAAGTAATCTTTAAACTTCTCAGCGGTTTGCTCTTTATCAGGCACTACGGTGGCATGTATCACGCCTTTTTGCCAAACACGTTCACGCAGTTCAGCCAGTAATTCGGCATTCTCAGAAATACGCTCCATGATAATTTGACGGGCGCCCTCTAATGCGGTGGTTGTATCAGGTACACCTTTGTCTGTATCAATATAGGTTGCTGCTATTTGGTCTGGAATAAGAGAGCGGTCGTCTAATAAGGCATCCGCCAGTGGTTCAAGTCCGGCTTCACGCGCTATTTGGGCTTTAGTTCGCCGTTTAGGTTTGTAAGGTAAGTACAAATCTTCAAGTAAGGTTTTGGTGTCGGCATCATTGATGGCTTTTTCTAATTCAGGGGTGAGCTTCCCTTGTGAATTGATGCTCTCCAGTATCGTAGAGCGGCGGTCATTCAGTTCGCGTAAATAACCTAAACGTTCTTCTAATTGCCTCAGTTGGGTATCGTCTAAACCACCGGTGACTTCTTTACGATAGCGGGCGATAAAAGGGACGGTTGAGCCTTCATCAAGCAAGGCGACGGCGGCTTTAACCTGCTTACTATTAACAGATAATTCTTCGGCAATACGTTGGATTACGTCCATAGTGTTTTTAAATATAAAAGTATTTGGAATAGAGTGTGAAGTGTTGGCTTTTTAAAAAGCTGAAAGTAGAGGTAATGGCTTGTTCGTATACATGTATGGAGTCTAAACAGTTAAAAAAGGAGTTATCTGATCAATAGTATGAAGACAGTCAAGAATAATTTGTTTTTGCCCAAAACCGATGCGATCCATTTCATAGAGTTGATCGATTGAAAACCATTTAAAGTCCAATGCTTCACCCTGAGGTACAAAAATACCTGAGAGCAATACCGTATAAGTTAAACTAATCGCATGTTGCCTAGGATCAAAATACTCGCCCAATCCCTCTTCAGGCATATATTGAACCACCTTCGCTGGCTTATCTTCCGTAAATTTAATGTTGACCTTGTCACCGAGTGTTTCGATAATTTCTCGTATTATTCCTTCTTTTAACGATTCTTTGTATTGCAGTCGACCACCCACTAAGCACCAGCGCTCTCCCTGATGTGGCGTGTTTCGCAAGATAAGACCCACTTCACGAAGCTCACCTTTATCCATTCTAAATGGTAAAGCATCAACACATACAATAGGTATGCATTTTTGAACATTACGCCATTCGTCTTCCGGTAACCAATAGGATGATTTTGGGGATATTAAAGTCATTTTTGATTTTACAGTATTAGTGATAGAAAAAAGGTGTGCTTTAGTATATTAGTTGAAAAAATTAGAGGCAATTTTGGTGTCATTGTTCAATAGCTCTGTCCCGAAACTGTTTTTGAGTTTGACAGTCAAGTCATAACCATTCTGTAAGTCTATTTTGCTACAGGTCAATGTTACAAAGCCGATGATGGCTTTATCGCCGGTCACGGCAACGTAGGGTTACGCGATACTGAATTGTTGAAATTGTTTAGCTTGTTTTTGCAGAAAGGTTTTAAGTGGCAAGAATGACTGACTACCCACTTTGAAGTTTTTGACTGTATCGGATGCTTCGAGTTTACGAATGAAATAATCTGAATCAAGCATCGCGTTTCAGTTTAAACGCGATGCCCTTATTGATTTTCTCGCTGATTTCACGGCCACGTGCTAACGCAGCCAATGCCAAGGGGTTAGCTTTATCTTCGTTCATGTGCTGGACAAACCTTGCCGCATCTTTGCCGCTTAATTCAACCCGACCAAAGGTGCTGCTTTTGATTGCCATAAAATTCCCCGTTGTTAATAAACTACTGTGGAACATTGTATTATAAACAACTGAAAATAAATACAACTCGCATAAAAGCCGCCGCACAAGAAATTAAGAAAGGGTAAGAATAGAGTAAACAAGGACTCTTTTAAAGCAAACAAGACCTAGTTTGTAGTAAACAAGATCTTGATTGTTACAAACAAGGTTCTTCTTGTCGCAAACAAGATCACTTTTAGAGTAAACAAGACCTTAAATGGGCTTAGGAGAGGTTGTTTTAGGGTTATCGACTCGATGGAAGGTCGTCAGTAAGCCAGAAAATGAGCATTCTAGGTCTTGTTTGTAGCAAAAGGAACCTTGTTTAGAGCAAACAAGACCTTGTTTGTTGCAAACTGATACTTGTTTACTCTAAACATGGATTAGTTTACTCTGAAAGTCTTTCACATTAGAGCATACCTATTAGGGTTTAGAGCAGAGTAGTTTTCGTTAACTGTGGTTAGGTATTAGTCTGCTATAGACTGGGGCTTGTTTGCTTCATCCGTAATCATAAATATTCCATGACTGCTTAATAAGGAGTCATCAGCAGTTTTAGTGCCACCTTACACACTCTAAGTAGGTCAAAATTTGTGAATAGGGTGCGTATTCCTGTAAAAAAAGCCACTGATTATTATGGGGAAGCAGTCATACATTACTCTTTCAAAACGGCGATTGGCTATTGTTTCATCCACCTTTTGTCGTATAATTGAATCAATGCACTTTGGGTAAACAAAAGTGAAAGCCTGCTTTTGGAAGTTTCAAGTTGTCGCTACCGACCCAAAGCAGCCTGATTAAATGGAGTTTTGATTGGCAGCTATGTTTTGTATTGCAGACCTATACAAAATAGCCTGAAAGGGCCCAAATTAAATTCCTGACCTTATTGCCTAAACTCTGGTTATCATGGAAAATATAGTTGTTTTTTGATTGTCGGCGGAATGTCGTACTTATCAACACCACATGAGGTGTTGAAATCATGGACAGATTTTAAATCAATTACTTAAAATTAAAAACTGGAGTTATACGACAGAGGGGCTGGATTATAAGACAAAAGATGTCGTATATATTACGTTAGGCAACTTCTAAAGGATGCTCCCTTTAGATTTAAATTTTTGGAGATCTCATGACAGTTTATCGCGGAACTATTAATTATGATTTTACTAACAGTAATGGAAACGAATCAAATAGACTAGGACTGGCACTGATTGCAGCTGGATGGCTTCGTGTAGAAACCACCGCATTTATCAAGGAGTCAAATAGTATTAATGATATTTGGAGAGGTATATCTATTGTTGCTAAACAGGCTGCAAACGTTGTTCTTTTATCCGCTCTTACATATCATATACAATCAAGTAATGATTTTACTTCTAGCGTTCCATATGCCTCTACTGTCACATACAATCCTACTAATACGCTTAATAGTATTGAATCACTTGACTTCCCCTGTTAATACTAACCCGTCCTATGGGATAATTATTAAATGCCTAACTCAACGTTCCAGCGGAGCTTCGCTATCGCTACGCCCGCTGAACTTTGCGTTAGGCTTCACTTCTGACGATGAATAAGCGTTAACGAGGCAAGAGAATGACGACCGAACTGATTCGTCTCATACATCAAGATGCCAAGGAGTGGTGCGACTTAGACGAAGAAACCAGGCACAACAGGTTTGTGCATTGGTACTCACATCGATCCAATGCCTTAGCCGCCGCGTTCGCATCTGCCCCCGGACACAAGCTGGTAGTCACCGTTCCAAAAATGCTTCAGTTTGACTCGGTAGCTTCCAGATTACATGTTTTTGCTGATATCGTTGCCGTTAGAGATGAGAGGGGTTTTATTAAAGGGGAGCCACCACATGTGGCTGTCCCCCTTGACCAGTCCGAATCAGAGCGATGCAGGCACATTGAGCTTGAGCGTTTATTCCGTCACATAAATCCCGGTCCTTTACCGTTAGTTGGAATGGAAATTCCTTGGGTTATGTCGTCATCTCTAGCTACTCTAAATGACGGGCGAGTTGCTAATCTGAATTTGGCCTTTAGTGACATGTGTAACTGGAGTAAGGATGTCTATGAATGGTGGTCGGAAAGCCCGCTAATAAGAAATGGAGAAGTTGTTTTTGCTCCATTTTTGCCAACTTTGGAAATGGAGGCTGTTGCAATAGATAGGGAATTTTCAATCTACGCAAGCTACGATGCCTTCCCTTTAGCTGTGGGTCGTGATCCGCGTATTGAATATAAAAACCTGCGTACTCTAATAAGTCTTGAAATTCCTCATCTGCTTGGGGTCGATCCGCAAACTTTATCTAAAATTAGAAAGGACTATTCCAATGAGTTTATGAGATTCCGTGATACTGTTCTTGATGCTGTATCGAAAGTTAGAGAGATTGCTGGCGATGAGGGCTACGAGCGCAAAGTGAGGCAGATACAACGAGAAGTAATTGATGATCCATTGAATGCGCTTAGGTCAGAAATGAACTCTGTAGTTAAACTTAAATCAATGCGCCAAGCTGGAGCAGTTGTGGGTACAGGTATTACTGCACTGCTTGCTTGCATAGGGGCACCTGACTCCGTTGTTATTGGAACCGCAGGAGCTACACTAATTCAACTCGTAGAATCGATAAAAACTCGGATCGCGCAAAAACCGGAAATTGACAAGAAGCGCACAAACCCAATGTTCTTCCTGTGGCAGGTAGAAAAGCAGATTCAGAAATAACTGGGGTCGAAATAACGAAATAACTGGGGTCACGAAATAACTGGGGTCAAAATAACTGGGGTAAATAACTGGGGTCAGAGTAAACTTAAATGCCTAACTCAACGTTCCAGCGGAGCTTCGCTACGCTTAACTTTGCGTTAAACGACAGCTTTCTGTTTTACAGCCGTCATACGCAGAAATACTTGAACGTCGCAAAGTGGCACTTTGCTGGCGGTCAGTTCCAACTAAAAATCAACACATTCCCGGAGGGGCTTGCATTAAGCCGGTCATTTTTGGATTAGGCTGCTTGTCTGACAAGTGGTCTGATATTCGGGCGTGGTTGTTGCTCGGCTTGCCATAGCTCCCATTGCGTTTGCATGCCTAGCCAAACATCAGGGGACGTGCCAAGCCATACAGAAAGGCGCAAGGCCATTCCTGCCGTTACTCCTGCCTTACCGTTCAGAACTTTAGAAAGTGTGACGCGAGAAACCTGCAATTCTTCAGCTGCCTTTGTTACTGTCATACCTTCTGGTAGCCATTCCCGTAATACTTCGCCGGGATGTGCGGGGTTGTGCATTCTGCTCATATCAATTACTCCTAGTGGTAGTCCAAATAATCAACCAGTTCGGCATTTTCGCCATCAAAGGTAAAGGTTAATCGCCAGTTTCCGTTTACAGTCACGGAATAATGCCCATCAAGGTTGCCCGTCAATGGGTGCAACTTCCAGCTAGGGGCGTTCATATCCTCTGTATGTTTTGCGCTGTCCAATGTGGTCAGCAATATGCGCAATTTTCCAGCATGGTGCGGCTGTATACCTGCCTTGCTTCCTGTCTCAAAAAAGACCTGTAAGCCCTTATGTCGAAAAGTTTTTATCATTATTAAATTGTATACTGTTAAGTATCACTTATCAACACAAGTAAATATACTGAATACTATTTTACTGATCGATTTTGGGGTTCTACGCAGACATTGGTGTTGAGTCTTAAGCTATTTTTCGCCAGAAAATATTACAACTCATAGGATCAGAACAAAGTTATATTGAACGTTGATCAAGTTGCTAGCCAACTTCATGATAGCCTTATTTCAGCCATGATCGATTTCTAAACACCATTCATCTTATCATCACGTATAATCTCTAAAACCCAATAAGGATAAAAATGCCAAAGCCGGACGATACAGAGATTCTGATTGATGAATTTTCCAATGATGATTACGATAGTCCCTGGAAAGACGCGGTTGAGCATTACTTTCCGGAGTTAATGGCTTTTTACTTTCCAATGGCTTATGCCGAAATTGATTGGTCAAAAATATTCCAAGAAATTGAATCAATAGAAAGGAGAGAAGACATGCGTTATATCAACAGCGTTCAAAGAATGTATATGGAAAAGTTCAGAGCCGAAGGGGTACTAACAGGTGAGGTTAAAGTATTAAAAAGGCAACTCGAAAAACGTTTCGGCAGTTTACCAACTTGGGCAATCGATAAGTTAGAGAACGCAGCAGAGCAAGAATTAGATATTTGGAGTGAATCTATTTTAACCGCTGAAACATTGAACGCTGTATTTGACACTGATACCACTCATTAATAGTCATTCAGAATTCATTGAGAATAGACGGAAGTTCATCAGTCAAAACCGATGGTCTTAGCAACAGTTACCCTTAATACAATAAGTAGTCTAAACGCTCTTGTTCCCAAGCGCGTTCATCAGGACAGGTGATCGCATCAAGATCAGAGGGAGTGGCTTCTGCATCATCAACCCATTCACGTAACAAGGGTGAGCCATTGATAACATCAATCGCTAAGCGATCCAGTTCATATTCATAAGGAAAATCCCGCCATAGAGGATAGTCTGGCTGTAATTGACGTAATACTTTAAAGGCTAATGCCTGTAAGCGCCAAGGCTGAAAGGTCTCATGATGATAAGAAGGGTCTTCCACATGAATTTGTACACCCGCACAGAGCGTGTGTGCATGTTTATGAAAAGTAGGTTCAAACCAGCATTCACGTAAACGACAACCGGTTAACCACTGAGGCGCTAACGCATGCATGGTTTTAATTAACGCACGCGCATCAAGGTCGGGCGCACCAAACAGTTCCAGAGGCCGCGTCGTGCCCCGCCCTTCAGATAATGTGGTCCCTTCTAACATCACGGTGCCAGCATAACAGCGGGTCATCCAAAGATTAGGGGCATTGGGACTGGGATTAATCCAGGTTCGTTCATATAATGGCCAACCGTATCCGGGGGCTGCTTCAGGTTGCCAGTCTTTCAGGGTAATGACCTGGCAATCGACGTTTAACGATAAGGTTTTAATAAACCAACCGGCCAGTTCGCCCATCGTTAAGCCATGACGCATAGGTAACGGACCTGCACCTACAAAGCTTTCCCAACCCGGTTGGAGCCTTAAGCCTTCTACCGGACGACCAGCAGGATTAGGACGATCAAGTATCCAGACGATTTTTTGGTGAGTGGCAGCGGCTTCCAAGAGATAGCGCAAGGTGGTGATAAAGGTATAGATACGGCAACCGAGATCTTGTAAATCAATGAGTAACACATCGAAAGTATCCATCATGGCTGCCGTGGGACGTCGAACGTCGCCATACAGACTAAAGACCGGAATACCTAATAGCGGGTCGATAAAATCAGGCGATTCCATCATATTATCCTGTTTGTCACCACGTAATCCATGTTGGGGGCCAAAGGCAGCACTGAGAGTGATGTCGGGTAACGTGGCTAAGGCATCTAATGAATGCGTTAAGTCTTGAGTAACTGAAGCCGGATGTGCCAATAAGGCAATGCGTTTGCCAGTAAGTGGTTTGCGTAAGGAGGCTTCTTCTAGTAAACGGTCAATACCAAATTTCATGTGTGTAATGTTAATTCAGGTTGGATAAAGTGATAAAGCCCGCGCGGTGGTGAAAGTTGGGTTGATCTTCAGGATGCTTTAAAGCCCAGTAAGCGTGTTGCCCTGTATTCGTTTCAATGACCGCCGTTAAACCTAATTGGATGGATGAATTGGATGTAAGCAAAGGTAAATCGGCTGCGGCAACACGCGCTTCAAGGCGTAAATGGGTAGATGATTGAGTCACAACAATAATGGGGGCTTGGATTAGATGCCAATCAGTTTTACGTACGCGATAGTCACTAAAAGCATAGCTTGCCCATTGCGTTGACGGTGAAAAGTTGAATTCATAGTAACCGTCTTCATCATTTACCGCGATAAATAGCTCAAAGCAGGTATGTGCCCACAAGCCATCTACGGGTTCTGAAGGTTGCAACCCCGGGACTTTAATTTGATCAATGCGACCGGTCAGTTCATAGTGGATACGTAAGTCACCTTGCGGCTCATAATGCAAGGTGACGTGTATTCCATTGACAGGGGCTTTCTGATTAGAGGGGTGACAAATAAGTGCTTGATGAGTCAAGATGAGTCTTACCGCTAAAGGTTAAAAACGCGAGTGCAATAGCTTCCGCTATTGCTTATCCCGGAAATTAGATAGTTAACATCTTAGCGCGTTATGATGGATTTAGGCGTTTCCGTACCATCACTCTCGGCAGCATTTTTAATAAAAATCTGCTTTAACCGATTAAAGGCTGACCATAACGTGGTATCCATAATGGTTTCATTACCAATAGAAACAATAATCCGGGTGAGTTGGGGCATTTTATCTTTGGCTGAGGCGATATAAATAGGCTGAACATAAAGCACTGTGTGTCCCATGGGTAAAATAATCATACGACCCATCTCAACAACAGAACCGTATTGCCCCCATAAGGTAAATTGGGCAGAGATTTCTGGGTCTTGTTGAGTGAGCGCTTCAATTTGAGCAGGGCCATTGACCTGAATATCTTTACCAAATTTATAGATAGTGATACCCGGCTTATAGCTGGTGTCGCCGCAAGTTTTTTTATCCATAGTGCCTGCAACACCGATCATACTTAAATTAGACCGGTTTACGGGGGTCATGGGTTCAATCAAGACAAACTCTTCGGAATCATTACAATTGCCAAAGTCCATGGTTTGATAATAAGGTTGTACAGGTTCGCCACGAACCTTGGCTTGTGCCCAAGTTTCTGCTTGTTCGTAGAACAATTCAGGGCTTTGTTGATGATATTTAGCATAGGTTTTCATCTGTAGATAATAAAGATCACGGGGATAACGAAGGTGTTTCTTTAATTCCACTGGCATTTCGTCCAGATTTTTAAATAATCCAGGGTAAGCGTTATTGTAAGCCTGGATGATTGCATCAGACGGGTCTGAAATATAAAAATCCACATCACCATCATAAGCATCAACCACTATTTTGACGGAGTTACGAATGTAGTTGAAGTTCTGTTTGCCATCTAAGAAATCATGGCCTGACGGTTTTGAATCTGGATATTTATTAGAGATCGTATAGGCATCCTGTATCCAGTAAAACCGATCACTATTAATCACTAGATAGGGATCTTTATCCAAGTGTAAAAAGGGCACCAAGGTGTGAATACGGTCAGTGATATTCCTGCGTATTTTGATCTTGCTTTGTGTAGAGATATTGGTAGATAGAAATATCTTTTCATCTTTAAAATAAAAAGACAATAAGCCTTTTCTAAAGAGAGAAGAGATAGGAATACCGCCTTCACCATGATATTCCAGCGTTACACTGGGGTCACTGCCAGCAATGGCTTCGATGTTTAGTTTATTTGGGACGATGGCATAGTCATAATGCTCTAAGCCATAGTAAATATCAGGATGTTCAACTTTAAAGCCAACCTCAGAGTTCATATTTAAATCACGTAAATACCAAACCAAAGGTTTATTGGCATCTTGTGCAGCGGGTGTCACGGCGGCACCGTAGCCATGGGTATAGCGTAAATGAATGTTTTCCCAGTTTTGTGCTTCAGGGGGTAACTTACTGGTGTTAACCTCTCTGGCTGCTAAATTAACCTGGCGGGTGTGATCAAGCACAAAATAACGATCTTCATCGACCGATAAGATTTTATAATAAGGTCTAATCTCTTGTAATTGCTTATAGCTGTCAATAATAAATTCTCTATCCCATACCGGAATATTCTCAAAGCGTTTTTGAGTGCCCCAGGTATCGATATCTTCAGTTGCGTTGAGTTTAATAGACTGTTCTACGACATTAATGTTTTTTAAGTCATAAGCACTCAGTGTGGCATCAATATTTTGTTGCATGAACGGCTTATTCATCTTGACGGGGTTTGGATTGACGATGTATTTATGCACTAAATTAGGTATTAACTCAATTCTCGGCAAGACCAGCGCAAGGATAAAGACGCTTAATGAGATTAAAAAGGGGGCTTTAACACGATGCTGTTCTGAAAAAATAAAAAGACCCGCAGAGAGTGCCGTCACTATGAAGGTTATAATTTGAAGCCAGATAAGCGGTAATTGATAGCGTATTTCTACAAAGCCAGGGCCATAAAAGATCGGTTCATGGGTGTTGGTATACAGTAGGTTAAAACGGTCTAGCATAAAGCCCCAGACCACGAAAGCGACCACAAAGCTTAATAAAATACTCAGATGGACTTTAACACCTAAAGGATATTCTTTACTTTGATGTGGGATAAAAATATGCTCAAGCCAATATAAGAATCCAATTGAAAAGAATAACAGGATGGCCGTAATTAATAGTTCTTTTTGAATGAGTATAAAGGTGGGATAAGACAGCATGTAAAAGCTGACATCATTACCATAAACATTTTCAGTCATGCCTGAGTCATGACCAAAAAAGAATAACAGTGCATCCTCCCATTGGTTATAAAAAGGAATAGCGATAAAGATAGCAAGGGCTAATGAAATGGGCGTATAAACTTTTGCTGAACCATTCATAAAGATATCAGCAAAACGTTGAAAACTGCGCCGACTTTCCAGATTATTGAAGGCATCATTAGCCGCGTTAATGCCTAGATACCGTGAAGCAATCCAGAAGTGAAAAAAGAAAATGGAAAAGAACACTAGGGTTACGCCACCGGATAGAAAAAACTTATACAGTAGCCTTAGCCAAAAATAAGCTTCAAGCTTAAGTGATTCATACCACCATAAGTCAACAAACAGATCAATAAATACGAAATGGAAAGCGACAAATAAAATGATAGCGACGATGAGTGTCGCTCCAATGATCGCGGGTAAAAACTTCAGGTTCCGCATAGTGTCCTCAAATAAATAATAGTATTAATGATGGTGGGTTTGTGCATTCTAATGAGCAATGCGCCTTCCCAACAGATCCATTTAGAGGAGTATTCTAACACCCAATGACTCGTTAGTAATGCTTTAGAGATTAAGGTATTTTTCTTCTTTTTGTAATGAGAGTGCCTTCTTATGACGACTACAAGGATTAGCACAATGATTTATGCCCTAAAGAGGTGCATCAGCGCACTTATTTATTGCTTAAAAGTGGCGCGTGATCTGTACTTTTAAGGCTCTTATACAATGATATTTTTTTGGTAGTCACGATGTGTAAAGGTTTAGAGTCTATTGGCATAGCTATTGCTTTTATTTAAAGTAGGCACTTGAACTCTCCTGTGTGTTGCCACTAAAAGGCACTTAATAGACATTAAGTGCCTTCTTTTTATCCAGAAACTTTAAAACTCTCCGCTTGGTTTACAGGCTTTTAAATGCGGTTTCTGCACAAGCGAGAGTTTTATCTAAATTTTCATCTGAATGTGCTGCTGAAACAAAGCCGGCCTCAAAGGCAGACGGTGCTAAGTAGATGCCCGCGTCCAGCATGTTATGAAAGAAACGTTTGAATAAGACTTGATCACAATGCATGACTTGTGCAAACGTTGAAACTTCAGGTTCTGGGCTAAAAAACAGGCCAAACATACCACCCACTTGATTAGTTGTTAGTGCAACGCCTGCTTGTTTGGCAATTTCTTTTAAGCCACGGGTTAGTTTTTCTGTTCTGATAGTTAATGCTTCATAAAAACCGGGTTGAGCGATGAGTTCAAGGGTTTTTAATCCGGCTGCCATGGCTACTGGATTTCCAGATAAGGTTCCTGCTTGGTATACCGGCCCTAAGGGGGCAAGCTGCTCCATAATTTTAAGTTGACCGCCAAATGCACCGACAGGCATTCCTCCTCCAATAATTTTACCTAAAGTGGTCAAGTCTGGTTTGATATTATAAACCCCTTGTGCGCCATTGAGTCCCACTCTAAAGCCCGTCATCACTTCATCGAAAATTAACACACTATCATACTGGTCACAGACTTGACGCAAGGTTTCTAAAAAGCCAGGTATAGGCGGAATACAGTTCATATTACCAGCAACGGGCTCGACAATAATGCAGGCAATTTGCGCCCCTATTTCTTCAAATAAGGTTTTAACGGCTTCAGAATCGTTATAAGTCAACGTCAGTGTGTCTGCGGCAACGGAAGCGGGTACGCCCGGTGAACTGGGTACACCAAATGTTAAAGCGCCTGAACCGGCTTTTACTAGCAGAGAGTCAGAGTGACCGTGGTAGCAACCTTCGAATTTAACGATTTTATCTCGTCCTGTATAGCCTCTAGCTAAACGAATAGCGCTCATGGTGGCTTCTGTACCAGAGCTGACCATTCTTACTAAATCACAAGAGGGTACTAATTCACAAACCCGTTGCGCCATTTGAGTTTCAATTTCAGTGGGGGCGCCGAAACTTAAGCCTTTTTCAGCCGCCAATTTAACCGCAGCAATCACTTCGGGATGAGCATGACCTAAAATCATGGGGCCCCAAGAGCCCACATAATCTATGTAACGTTTACCTGTGCTATCAAATAAATAAGGACCACTGGCGTGATCAATAAATACAGGAACCCCCCCTACACCATTAAAAGAGCGTACCGGGGAGTTAACACCACCGGGTATAAATTGCTTGGCATCAGAAAATAAAACAGTTGCTTCGGTCATAATATGATTTTTAAGGTTACAATGAAGTACGAAAATAATACGATAACTTTATCATGATTGAATGCCTTGAGTGCGTTCGCTACAGTAAAAAAATTGTATTTTCTTGCTAAATAATTAAATTATGGAATAGCTCATGAAATCAAGAGAAAGACGACGCGGCTTGGTCGTCGTTAATACGGGCGAAGGTAAAGGAAAGTCTTCTAGTGCTTTGGGAATGGTTTTTCGTGCAGCAGGCTGGAATATGAAGGTATGTGTTATCCAATATATCAAAGGTCAGTGGCAAACAGGTGAACAAAAAGCGGCTGCACGTTTTGATAATATTGAATGGCACGCGCTGGGTGACGGTTTTACCTGGGATACTAAAAATCCAGAACAAGATATTAAAACCACTCAAGAGATTTGGGAGTTGAGTAAACAAAAGATCTTATCAGAAGAGTTTGATGTTATTTTGTTAGATGAGATTAACTATTGTTGCGGCTATCAGTGGCTTTCTGGACAGGAAGTGGCTGACTTTATTCTTAAAAATAAACCCTCCTGGTGTCATCTAATTTTAACAGGACGCAATGCGGCACCGGAGGTAATAGACATCGCTAATACAGTGACTGAGATGTCGTTAATAAAACATGCGTTTCAGAAGGGCATTAAAGCAGAACAAGGTATTGAATTTTAATTTTATGAATGATAAAAGGGTTATTACGACATACTTAATCAGTGCGTAATGCCCTTCTTGTAGTATTTGAACACGACTGTTTATTTTATTGAGAACCCTATTTATGGAAACTTATTTACCCATTATTAACGGCTTACTAAGCGATTGGCTTGCACTGACGTTAAATAACCCTGTTTATGCTTCTGTTTTAACGGCAGTGGTTTTCTTCGTCACTGCCATTCTATATGGCTTTCGAATCTCTTCTTTAAAAAAGAAGGCTCTTGCTAGAGAAAATGCGCATAACGAAGAGGCGACTAGCCTTAATGCTGCACTGACTGTCTCAGAACAGCAGTTACAGGCAATGCAAGAAGTTCTGAAAACTAATAATGAGCAACTGAAGAAAGAGCAGCATACGGCTCAAATAGAGACAGAAAAGGCTAACAAATATGAGGAACAATTAAAACAACGGAATGCTCAAATTGCGGCTCTGCTTCAGACTTTAGCGACCCGTGTCGATTTAGGCGAGCGTCCCCTACCTATTATGGGTGATATTAAAGCAGAAGGTTTGTGGCAACAGCATGACAGAGTGGTTAATCTTCTAGTGACAAAACTGCTAACCGAGCAACAGGTCAAGGCTCAATTACAAGAATCTTTTCAGGCTGAAAAGATAAAAAGTACTGAAAATGAAGTGTTAGTAAAATCGTTACAGGCAGCGTTAGTCAATCAATCCGGTCAGTTGTCTCTTTTAGAGCAGGCTCTTGATGATCAAAAAGCGATCCTGAAAATTCAACAGGATAAAGCGCAGCAAGTTTTAGCGGAGACGATTGAAAAAAGTAATGCCGAACTGGCGCGTATTCCTGAGCTGGAACAGCAGTTGCTGAGTTTAGTTAATACTCAGCAACAATTGAGCGAATTAAAAGAAGTGTTAACATCTAAAGAGGCTTTAATTCTGCAACTTGAAAATACCCGCCTAGTTACTGAAGTTAAAGCAGTAACTGACGTTAAGCAGGCAGAACTAAAGCCAAAGCCGATTTCAATAGAGCCTGAAGTTAAAGTAAAAATACCGGTTGCTATTGAAAAAGTTGCACCACCTGTTTTAATTGAACCCTCTCATGAGCAGATAGAGATACCCAGTCCGGTTAAAGAAGAACCCTCAAGTGGCTTGACGGGTAAGTTTAAAGGACTGTTTGGCAAAAAGGCATCAACATCAATTGCTGAAAAAGAAGAGCTTGTTGAGACTGTTTCTAATATTCCTGACATTGAGCCAGAACCTTTATTTATTGAACCCAGAGATGTGCGTCCACTAGAAGAGCGCCCTGCCGGTGTGGCTGGTAAATTTAAAGGATTATTGGGTCGTAAAAATACTGTAGCACCGGTTGTTGATACCCCCAAAGAAGTTGAAAGAATTTCTGCTATCGTTAATGCCCAACCTGAGTCAGAACCCGAACCTGTGCAGTTAGCTGTTCCATTGGGGCCTATTGAGGTTATTAAAGACGATGTCGCTAGAGTAACGTCTAAGCTTAAAGGTTTGTTCGGTAAAGGAAAGTAAATACTCCATCATATCAGTTAGCTAAATAATGTCCGGGTATCGTGTTAGAAGTTATAACAGTGATTGATCAAATAAATGCAATTTTGCCGCAAACCCAATGTAGAAAATGTGGCTTTCAAGGCTGTCGTCCTTATGCTGAAGCCATTGCTTCAGGGTTAGCTGATATTAATCAATGTCCTCCCGGGGGAGATTTAGGGATTGGGGAGTTAGCGCGATTATTAAACATTGACCCCAAGCCACTTAACCCAACATTTGGCGAGCATAAGCCTAAACAGGTCGCTTTTATCATTGAGGACGCTTGTATTGGTTGTGTTAAATGTATCGCTGTTTGTCCTGTCGATGCTATTTTAGGGGCTGCAAAATTTATGCATACTGTTATTGCCTCGGAATGTACGGGTTGTGAGCTTTGCATTGCGCCTTGTCCGGTGGATTGTATTGTGATGCAACCGGTATCTATGACTATAGTTCATCAGGGGCATATTGATAAATCCGCTGCTTCACAGTTGGCAAAGAAACGCTATGAGGCGCGTTGTTTACGTAAAGAGAAAGAGTCTGAAGAAAAAGCGGAGCGTGCAAAACAAAAGAAAGCCAAATTGGGTATGCTAAAAAAAGCCCCATAATCTGTTCATTACTGTCGGCTAATTGCTGAGTTAAGCTTTTTTAAATCTCACCACTTTATTCAGCGGGCTTAAATTAATTTCATCTATGACAATTTGGGCGGGCGAACTTAAAACATAGGCCACGGCTTCGGCAACATCGTCTGGAGCAATACTATTCGTTTCATGATCCCCCGGTTCAAAGGTAAGTTGCTCAAAAAAGGGGGTTTTCACCATACCCGGATTAATCAAGCTAACCCTGACATTGCTTTTACCACAATCCTCTCGTAAGGCTTGGGTAAAGCCTCGTAAGGCAAATTTACTGGCACAATACACCGCGCCCTTACGACTGCCCTTTAATGCCGCCTCTGAGCCGATATAAATTAAATCACTGTAGGGTTTGCGTTTTAAATCGGGTAACAGAGCCTTAGTTAAATAGACCTGACTGGTAAAATTAACGGTCATCACTGATTCTATCTGCGCATAAGAAAACTCTTCTATTGACCCGAACTGACCCATACCCGCACAAAAGACTACGGCATCAAGGTTTGGATAAGCTATCTGTAACTCACGTATCTTCTCAGGCAATGCATTCAATTGGCTTAAATCCATTGAGACTGGAATAAAGTTATCAACATGCTCATTTAATAGCGTGATGCGGCGAGCAACACCAATAACGGTATGCCCTTGTTGCAATAAATTTTGTACAACCGCCAAACCAATGCCAGAACTGGCACCGGTTACTAAGATGGTTCGTTTTACAATATGCATGGAAAAAATAATGACTTTGGAATATAGCGTAATAGTTGTTCTGAGCAATAAGTCATGATTTCTTGCTCTAGTTCTTTTTTATAAGAAACCATGCCCTGTTGATGATCAAACGGACTTACAAATAACCTTTCTTCAGGGTAAAGCTTATGCACCTTTTTAAAATAACTTTCGGGTAGTCTAAATACACCCAGACTCACTGAATGTAATTGATCCAGGTTGATTTTTGAGAATACCTGCTCAAACAGCCGCTGATATTGTTGTTGATAACCGGTTTGATAAATAATCGGATCAAAACGTAAGCCAACTTGCCAACCGTGTGCCTGTACTTTACATAAAGCGTCGAGACGACGTTCTAAGGGTGGTGCTTTAGCTTCTACTTTGGTAGCAATCTCTTCAGGATTTAAACTAAAGGCGACGACACAACGATCAAATGCTTCTGTATTTAACAAACTTCTGACCTGAGTGCTTTTAGTTCTTAGTTCTAACCAGGCATTAGGTATTTGCTTAAACACGGGTAAGAAATGCTCAGCAAACCCTGTCACGGGTTCCAGAGCTAGGCTATCGCAATCGTACCCGGAAAAGAAATGCACGGATTCATTGGGTGTCTCTGCGCTACGTTGCTGAATCTCTGTCTGAAAATCTTCATAATTAACAAATAAAACATAGTTAGCCGATTGATACATGCCCTGTAAAAAACAATAACGACAATCGTACAAACAATTAAGCATGTGTGAGAAATAATAATTTTTGCTTGCGCCAATACCATAACCTAAAGGGGCTGGCATAATGAAATGCTTATATTTTTCTGCCAGTATTAACGCGGGCTTTTGCTTTTGTAATCTAAAGTTCTGCGCTTTAGGATTAAAGACCTCTCCATACCGATCACAGGTAATCGTTCTAGCTTGAGCAAAACGCTTTATAATCTCGGTAACACGGGGGTGTTGCCGGATCTTTTCTTCTATATAAATAGTGTCAATCATTCACTGAATTATCCTTTCATACGAAAAAGTATATATTTAATGTCTAATTTTATAGGAAAACGCTTGTGAATTATTGCACTGACCTCATATAGGTTAAAATATGTTTAACCTCACCTAACCTTAATAAAAATGAATACACAAAAAATTGGTTTTATCGGCGGCGGCAATATGGCATCTAGCTTACTCAGTGGTTTAATTGCCAGTGGCCATTCTCCACAACATCTTTGGGTTTCTGATGTCAACCCAGAGGCTCTTAAATCTCTAGCTGAGAAGCTTCACGTTAATACTTCAATAAACAATGCTGACGTTATCAATGCCGTCGATGTTGTCGTGTTAGCAGTCAAGCCACAAATACTCAACGAAGTCGCTGTTAATGCAGCACCGTTAATACAAGAAAAAAAATCCCTGGTTGTCTCTATTGCAGCCGGTATTAGCCAAACCAGTTTGAGTCAATGGCTAGGCACCGAAACCGCCATTGTCCGCTGTATGCCTAACACACCAGCACTGGTATTAACAGGCGCTACGGCACTCCATGCGAATGCTCAGGTCAATGCTGAACAACATGATCTGGCTGAAAATATCATGCGTTCTGTAGGGATTGCATTATGGGTTGATGATGAGAGTGAATTGGATGCTGTTACTGCGGTTTCTGGAAGTGGCCCCGCTTATTATTTTCTATTAATGGAAGCGATGGAAAAAGCCGCTTTAGAGCTAGGCTTAAATGAAACAACGGCTCGATTGTTAGTACAACAAACCGCATTGGGTGCTGCCAAAATTGCCCTGGAATCCTCGGAGTCTCCAGAACAATTACGTAAGCGGGTTACGTCTCCTGGCGGCACAACGCAACGCGCCATTGAAACGTTTGAACAAGGTGGATTTACCGAATTAGTATCAAAAGCCTTACACGCAGCAAAAGACCGTTCAATTGAAATGTCCAAACCTTCGGAGACTCACTAATGGAATCAACTTACCTCACTGACCCGATTATCTTTGTAATCGACACTGTTTTTTCTCTCTATATTCTTGCGGTATTACTACGCTTCTTATTGCAATGGTGTGGCGCCGATTTTTATAATCCTATTTCTCAGTTTCTGGTCAAAGTAACACATCCACCGTTAAAAATCCTGCGCCGCTTTGTGCCGTCTATTGGAAAAATAGACACTTCTTCACTGATTCTTATGCTGGCTTTACAAATGCTGGCTGACTTTTCTATCAGCTTTTTAATGAGTGGTGGCCTGATCAACATTGGCGCCTTGGCACTGACGGCTATTGCCCAATTGATCTCATTACTTCTGAATATATTCGTCTTTACGATTTTTGCAAGTGCAATACTGAGCTGGGTGAATCCAGGCAGTTTTTATTCGACGGCTTCGATCTTAACAACCTTATCGAATCCCTTGCTTAATATCATTCGTAGAGGCATTCCTTACCTCGGTGGCATTGATTTATCGCCCTTAGTCGCCTTAGTACTGTTACAGTTGGCAAAAATGCTTATTTTGCCCCCCTTGTACCAACTATCAAACTTGCTTAGCTAAAGAAACCATTAAAAAAGGAGTGGCTTGTGCCACTCCTGAAAAAAGTTAGCAGTTTAAATGTTCTTGGCTAATCTCAACTATAGGCTGCTTTATCACGTACCGTTCTTAACAGTAAAGTGCCTACCCCTTGATTAGTAAACAGCTCAAGTAATACGGCATGTTCTACACGACCATCAATGATATGAACACTGTTTACTCCCCCTTTTAAGGCATCCGTCGCGCAGCGTGTTTTGGGAATCATACCGCTTGAGATCGTGCCATCTATTATTAATCCGTCAATATCATCAACGGATAAACCGGTCAGCAAGCTGCCTTCTTTATCCAGAATGCCCGCCGTATTGGTCAGTAAAATCAATTTTTCTGCTTTCAATACTTCTGCAATTTTACCTGCGACTAAATCGGCATTGATATTATATGAACGACCGTCTGCACCCACACCAATAGGCGCAATCACAGGAATAAAATCACTATTCCCCAACATATCCACTACCGCTGGGTCAATACTACTGACTTCTCCAACGTGTCCCAAATCTATTATTTCTGTAGCATCGTCTTCAATTAAAGGTTTCAAGTGAATTTTTTTAGCCCGAATAAAGTCGCCATCTTTACCCGTTAAGCCAACGGCTTTGCCACCACTCCGATTAATGAGATTAACGATTTCTTTATTGACCAAACCACCCAGAACCATTTCCACGACATCCATCGTTTCACTGTCAGTAATTCGCATACCATCAATAAAACCGGTTGTTTTACCTAATTTAGTTAGCAACTGCCCTATTTGAGGGCCGCCACCATGAACAACGATAGGATTAATCCCCACCAGTTTCATTAACACGATGTCTCTAGCAAAACTTTGCTTAAGTGCTTCGTCCACCATCGCATTTCCGCCAAACTTAACCACGACAGTTTTACCTTTAAATCGTTGAATATAAGGAAGTGCTTCAATCAGCACATCAGCAATTTGGTTAGCAGTTCTTTCTTGAGTCATTTTCTGATTTTCCTTCATTAATAATAAAAAGGGTTGCTAAAGTAAGCGGTGTCGAGATTAATGACGTCCGGTATGACCAAAACCACCGTCCCCCCTATCGGTGTGGGTAGTAAAGGTGTCCACTAGTTTAAGAGCAACTTGAACAACAGGCATAAAAAGTAATTGAGCAATTCTTTCACCGGGCTGAACAGTATAATCAGACTCACCCTCGTTATGTAAGATAACGCCTATTTCTCCGTGATAATCTGAATCGATAATGCCTAAGCCTTGTCCCACCCGAACCTGATTGTTGAGGCACAAACCACTTCGACTAGCTACAACTGCCACTAAACCGGGATCCTGAATATTAATGGCTAAGCCCGAGCCAAGCAGTTTGTTTTTACCTGCTTTAATAACTGTAGATTCTTCAATACAAGCAATTAAATCCATTCCTGCAGAGCCTGTCGTTTTATAGGCCGGTATACCGTATTTTTCAAGTAAGGGATTAACAACCCTGGTTTCAATTAATCTTTTCATCTACCCGGTACTCTTAAAAATCCGCCATTATAACTCAGCGTCAACGGTAGCCCCTACAAATCAATGCAGGTGGAAATAGAAATTTCAGTGTGGCAAGAAAAAAGAAATCGCGAATGTTATCACTCGCCCTATGGAATAACGATTTACCGCTGAGGATGCACGGATAAAACAGAAAAAACCTTATCTGACACTATAAATGACAGAATACTAGTTTTAGTTTAATTTTCTTTTTCCCAAGGTTACAAATAAAAAATAAAGTAAAATATCATCTGTAATACCACATTTCGTTTTATAACTATAAAAAACAAACAGGAATAAATGAAAAACTATAAAATCGCCCTATTAGCTGGTGACGGTATCGGCCCTGAAATCACTAAAGAAGCCATCAAGGTACTTAAAGTTATCGAAGAAAGAAATGATGTCACTTTTGAATTAATGCCTGCGGCTTTTGGTGCCTGTGCATATTTTGAATTTGGTGATGCCTTCCCACAAGCAACTATCGATATTTGTGATCAAGCCGATGCTATCCTCAAGGGTACCATTGGGTTAAGCCATGAAGAATCTAAAAAAATTCCTATTGATAAACAACCAGAGCGCGGCGCGTTATTACCGCTTCGTCGTCGTTACAATACTTACGCAAACTTTCGTCCCGTTTCATTACCGAAAGCCTTGGCTCATTTTTCGCCATTAAAACCTGAAGTAATCGGTGAAGGCATTGATATCATTATGGTGCGTGAACTGGTCGGCGGCCTGTACTTTGGTAACAAAGAAATGGGAATTAACGAACAAGGCTTACGTTATGTTAAAGAAACTTTAGAATATGATGAAAATCAGATTCGTCAGATTTTGCATCAAGGTTTTAAATTAGCGTCTAAACGTAAAAAGATCTTACATAACATTCACAAAAGTAACGTTTTAAAATCTAGCGTATTGTGGAATGAAATTCTGGATGAAGTCGCGATTGAATATCCAGACGTACAAGTGATCCACCAATTGGTTGATTCAGCGGCTACTAATCTGTGCCTAAGACCGACTCAATTTGATGTGATGGTGATGGAAAACATGTTTGGTGACATTTTAAGTGATCAAGGTGGTGGTATTTTAGGTTCTTTAGGTTTGATGCCTTCTGCGTGTATAGGCCCCGAAAAAGCGTACTATGAACCGTCTCACGGCTCTGCACCAGATATCGCAGGTAAAAACATTGCTAACCCCTATTCTATGATTGGCTCTGTGGCTATGATGTTAGAAAATAGCTTTGATATGGCTGAAGAAGCCAAGAATGTGTGGGCGGCTATGCAAGGTGTTTTTGCGGATGGTTATTCAACAGCTGATCTCTCTAAACCCGGCAGCGGTGTCACCATGATTAACACAGTTGAGTTCGGTGATAAAGTCGTTGAGAAATTGAGACAACTACCTAAAGTTTAACGTTCAAAACTGGTAGCTTGAAAATCAATCTGTGATTCCTGCTATAGAGTCAAGAACAGGTATTCTTAACACGATAAAGAAATCAATATGCCGATAAGCTCTTCATTACTGAAGGGCTTGGCTAAGAAGCAACAGATAAGTCCCTCTTCCTGTGCATTTCGAACAATCGGATCATCCCGGTAATGATAACCAGAAACCAGCACAACAAGAGGTCTTTCTTTGACTATAGCATGTATACGCCTGGCAACATCTAAACCATCCATGTCAGGCAATTTAGCATCTAAGAAAACGACAGAAAAATCACCTTTGGATAATTTAAAACAAGCATCTTCGCCAGTGTAAGCTGTGACAACATTCAGTCCTTGTGATTGAATGATTTGAGAAACAACCCAGCACATATCAGGTTCATCATCTACTATTAAAATATTTTTGCCCATTAACTTCACAAGAGTGGCAGTGTAACAATTATAGCAGCACCTTGACCGAGACGACTTTCAGCCTGAATAGAGCCAAGATGTTGACGAATGATACTATAGCAAATAGATAAGCCCAAGCCAGTTCCTTGACCTACCGGCGAAGATGTATGGAAAGGGTCGAATATTTTATCCAGTTCACCAGCAGGAATACCAACACCGGTATCAATGATACGTACAATTACCCGATCTTCAACGGAATTAACGGTAATACTCAAGACACCACCCGTAGGCATTGCATTAATAGCATTTAGAAATATATTCATAAAGACTTGCTGCAATAATCCAGGCACGCCAGAGACAACAACGCTACTTTTTTGTAAGGACAGGTGTATCTTTATTTTTTGTACTTTGGCCTGATTAGTGACAAGATCAATCGTTTCCTTAAGAACGGAAATTAAATCAACCTCAATCATTTCTGTATCAAGCGATGAACGGGCAAAACGGAGTAGATTTTCGATAATAGCAGAGGCTTTTTGAATATTGGTTTGTATTTTTTTTGCACATTCCTTTTGAAACTCATCGGGAATCCGGTCTTCTTGTAGAAATTGTGCAGCCGAAGAACAAATTGCCAGCGGATTACGAATTTCATGAGCAATACCTCCAGCCATAACACCTAAGGCTGTCAGTTTTTGCGATTGACGTAATTGTAGCTCCAGTTTGAGCCGCTCAGCTAAGTCTCTACCCACTACAACGGTACCGACAGTCTTAGAATAATCATCTTTCATGGGTGAAAATACCCAGGAGATTAAAATAGTTCCACTATTGCTAGGTGTTAATAAATTAAATTCTGTAGTGTGAGCAGCGTTGCTGGTTTTCATGCGCTGAAAAATTTGTTCCACCATCTGTTTTTGATTTGCGTCACAGAAGTCAAAAAAGTAACGCCCATAAACGTCCTGTGTTTTCAGTCCAGATAGCTTTTCTGCCGCTGAGTTCCATGTTAATACGCGTCCATCAATATCGGTTGAAAGTACAATATCACTTGCACTTTCGACAATTGATGCCAAATGCCGCTCTACTCGACGAACTTCTTCAGAAAGACGAAACTGTTCAGTAACATCCTCCATAATGAGGATGATTTGATCACTTTGGATAGGTAAAATAGAATAGTAATAAATACGAAGTGGAACCCCAGGGGCTCGATAAGTCATCTTCTGCCCCTTAACAGCAATGCTGGAATTAAACACATTACGTATGCTTTCCTCAATACAGGTACTTTGTAGAATAACAAGAGGAAATACATCTGCTAAATGACGACCAACGGTGGTATCTTTACTACGTTGGCTTTTTATTAAAAAATTCTCATTAACCGAGAGTATCTGAAGCTTTCTATCAACCATTAAAACAGAAGAAGGAATGGCATTTAGCAGCATTTCATACTGAATTTGAAAACTGCTTTTTATTGGATTTTCTGACATGATAATAGAATCTGAGTTCGAAAGATTTAGTTAGCAAAACTATACGGAGGCCAGGGTCCGCTAATAGAACCCAAATTTATTACGCATTTTACCAATGAATTCAATCGCTTCTGAAAGGCGGGTAGATTGCTACGAGGCACTAAATAACTTAACAAGTAAGTCTGTTGTCCATTAAAAACACTGATAGCCGCGCAATGCTGGCGATAAAGCCCTGATAATGCATCTTCTAGAAATGCCGCTTGTTGTTCAGCCTGTTCTGGTATGGCGTAAGCGCGCTTTCGTGCCTGCAAATAACTGAGTCCACTCAATGGTTGCTGAGGATACGTGTCGTTATCAGAAAAGGCTTGCAGTAATAGGCGAACACCCATTTCCTCACAATTATCGAGTTCGGCTAAACGAGTCTGATAACGTGACCGATTATCTTGCAAGTGTGTCTTTACGGTCTCTTCATCTGCTAAAATACTGCCGTAGCGCATGGGGATCAAGGTGGTTTGTTGATGAATATTCATTACCTTTTCACCATAAGCTAAAACCAGATCAGGTTCTCGACTAACTTCATTCCCGCAAGCTTTGGCTACAGCAACTAGTTCTGCCGATTTAATAAGTGTAAAAGTAGGTTCAATAACTAACGATGACGCTTCGTTAAGAATACCATACAGTAAAAAGCTCATAAGTTGGCAAGTTGCGAAAAACTATAGGGAGCCCATGGACCTGTAACTCGAAAGTTAAATCCATAAGCGTCAAAACGAGTACTGATGATGCTAACCTGTTGCTGGAAAGCAGCTACTTTTTCAACAGGGAGCAAATAGACAGTGTGTAGAACCTTATCGTCTGTTATTCGCCGTGAGCGAAAATCATGCGTTAGTGAACGTAATTCGTCTTGAATTGATGTTAAGCATTGTGTTAACCAGCCATTTAATTCAGACGCTAAATTCCTTCGTAATTTCTGCTCTTCAAGATGCCGACGACCAGCACCTTCAGGCAATATAAATTGCCCGGATTGCAGACCTTCGACTAACAAATAATCAACCGCTTTTTTACGATTAAGTGTTGCTTCCAGAGACCACTCCTGGCAACCTGCCACATGATGCAATACCGCTAATACAGCATTGGCACGGACTTTCATTTCCTGCTCCAATGCCTTGATATTGGAAAACAAGGTGCCAAATGATAAGGGATAAACAGCACCCTGTTCCATTAGCTTGTCAATAACCAGTGCATGACGACAAGCTCGAGGGGTTAGCCAGGCAACATTCTGCAAATTGATTTCACCGGCTTCACCGGTAAAATCAAGTAATGCAACTGAACTGATAATTGCATTTAATCCTGAGGATGCGTAATCGGTGAGTATATGTTCGTCATCGACACCTAAAACCGACGGTACAACGGTTCCTGGAAAGGTAAAACCATAAAGATATAAGGCAAGAGGCGATTCAACCTTTGCGCTCACCGAAGATCCTCACCTTCTTTACCAAACATTTCTGCAATAACTTCATCAAAATCATGCTGTTCTATAAGCACGGTTAATTTATTAGGAGTCTCATCACTATTACATTGTTGTACTGCACGACGTAAAGCGGATAACGCGGCACGATTGCAAACAGCAGCAAGCTCTGCTCCACTCGCATTAAAACAACGAGCAGCCAATTTATCCACTAGAATGTTTTCACTCAGCGGTTTATTGCGTAAGTGTACTGTTAGAATCTGTTTGCGTGCTTCTTCATTGGGCAAGCCTAACTCAATGATTTCATCAAAACGCCCAGGACGGAGCATCGCTGGGTCAATTAAATCCACACGATTAGTCGCGCCCATCACAAAGACGCCTTTGAGTTCTTCCAAACCGTCCATTTCTGATAGAAATTGACTTAACACTCGCTCAGCAACATGAGAGTCTGTTGAGCCTTCTCCCCTTGAAGGCACCACTGAATCAACTTCATCGAGAAAAATAATACAGGGTGCTGCTTGACGGGCTTTGTGAAACAAATCTCGCACGCCTTGCTCAGAGTCTCCCACATAGCGAGACATCAGTGCCGGCCCTTTAACAGAGATAACATTTACACCACTTTCATTGGCTATGGCTTTTGCAATTAAGGTCTTGCCAACACCCGGTGGCCCTGCCAATAACAAACCCTTAGGGGGTTTGACACCCGCTTGCTGATAAAGCTCGGGATATTTAATGGGCCATTGAACTGACTCGATCAAGCGACGACGAATATCATCCAACCCACCCACGTCTTTCCAGCGCACATCGGGTATATCCACAAATAGCTCACGGATAGCTGAGGGAGATACTTCGCATAAGGCAGCTCTAAAGTCATCCATTGTCACTGTTAATGCAGAGAGACGTTCATAAGGGATTTCTGCTGCACTGAAATCAATTTCAGGGAGGAGGCGTCGCAATGCACTCATTGCTGCTTCACGGCATAGAGCTTCCAGATCGGCACCGACGAAACCGTGAGTGACGTCAGCAACAATATTGAGTTCTACATCATCATTTAGAGGCATTCCTCTACTGTGAATTTCGATGATTTCACGCCGACCTTCACGGTCTGGAATAGGGATAGAGATTTCTCGGTCAAACCGTCCAGGACGTCGTAAAGCAGGATCAATTGCGTTAGGTAAGTTGGTTGCTGCGATAACAATGACTTTGCCTCGGCTCTTTAAACCATCCATTAAAGCCAATAGTTGAGCAACGATACGTTTTTCAACATCACCGACAACCTTGTCTCTATGCGGGGCGATAGAGTCAATTTCATCAAGGAAGATTATACTGGGGCCTTTTCGACCCGCTTCCTCAAAAATTTTACGTAAATGAGCTTCACTTTCACCATAAAACTTATGTACAATCTCAGGACCGCTAATGGTATAAAATTGAGCTTCTGTTTCTTGGGCGATTATGCGTGCAATCAGCGTTTTTCCACAACCCGGTGGACCCGATAGTAATACACCTTTCGGAGCATCTATTCCCAAGCGCTCAAAGACTTCAGGATAACGCAAAGGTAGCTCGATCATTTCCCGAATGCGGCGTACCTGGCCTCTTAATCCGCCGACATCTTCATACGACAGGCGTTGGCCATTTCCTGTAGCATTCTTGGTTTCTTTTGAGCCACCGATAACGAGTGCTGTCGTGGGATTAATCAGTACTGCACCTTCGGGTAGTGTACTTTCGACTTTAAATTCCGCCGAACGACTACCAAACAAATGGGCACGTAATAGATCACCTTTTTTAACAGGTAAACCATCAAGTAGGCTACCTATGTAATCTAAATCACGTGGATTGGGCGTAATCGTAGTAGGAATAAGAACAATGCGAGTAGCCTGTTTACAGGTAACAGGTTCAATGAGAACCTTTTCATCCAAACTCAGAGCCGCATTACGCCGAGTCAAGCCATCCAATTGCACAATGCCTTTGCCGCGCAGATCAATATAAGTCGGCATTAATTTGGCAACGCCACTGCCTTTTGAACTGGATACTTGGACAATATCTCCCACAGCTAAATTTAACTTTGCCATGTCCGATGGATCCATACGTGCATAACCACGACCGGTATCTTTGGACAGGGCTTCAGTAACCTTAAGCTTAAGTTCTTTATTCATAATCGTCTCGCTGTTTTAGTTTGACTTCTAAAATGCCGTTATGGCAAGAGCGCTCCATTGAATTACTCTCAAAGGCATGCGGTAAGACGATTTCTTTGTGATATTTCTTACTGCCCTTTTCGGCATGTAGCACTAAAATATCACCGTTTAAATCTAAATGAATGTCTCCGTCAGCTACACCCGGCATTTCAGCCAACACTAAAAGATGATCACTTTCTTCGATAATGTCAATCAACGGTTCAGACACTGCCTGTACCGTGGTTTCACCTGTTTTTTCATCACGATGAACATTTCCAAAAGGTTCAATGTGCGGCTCCTGATTACCATTCAAACCCATTTTCATCGAAAAGCCGTAGACCGCCTTAGCATCTTTGCCGCCTCCTGTATCAATATCAAAAACGCCACTGCGTTTTAATTGATCTCCTTTTTCGGCTAGTTCACCCAGCTTTTCTACTAAATCGCCTAGTCCTCGCAAAATGCCTTCTACATTCCCGGTCAAGTTACCTTTTTTACTTATCATTGCTATCTTACCTCGGATTTAGTTATCTCTTTAAGTTTAGAGCACAGTGATTTGTAATCAATATTTAAACGCCGTGCTGCTTCGGCCTTATTGTTTCCGGTTTCTTTTAGAACCGATTGAATTATTAATTTATCTACTTTAGCGTTATTGATACGACGAATTTCCTTCAAAGACAAATTCTTATACTCACCGTAGTCTATGTGGTTTAAACATGACCAGTTTAGATTATCTTCTTTCAACTTTGTTGTATCTATTGTATCCTCAGCGTTTTCGACCTGATATGAAACTAAGTTGGACGGTTTAGAAGGATGACTAGCGAATAAAAAATTTAAATCTTCAACAACAACTTCTTCCCCACGGGAGATTAAAGCTAAGCGCCGAACGGCAGCGCGTAGTTCTCGAACATTACCCGTCCATTTATGGTTTAACAGTAAGTTTTTAACTTCATTTGAAAAGGTCAACAGCTCTATGCCAAGTTCAGTGCAAACCTCTTTCATAAAAAGATTTGCTAAATACAATATATCCTCTGGACGTTCACGTAATGGCTGGATATGAATGACATATTCGTTAAGACGATAATACAAATCCTCACGAAATTTACCTCTAATGACCGCATCCAACAGGTTTTCATTGCTTGCAGCCAGTATACGAACGTTAACAGGAATAGCTTTTACGCCACCTAAACGATAAATAACATGCTCTTGCAACACCCGAAGCAGTTTTGATTGTGCGGATAACGTCATATTGGCGATTTCATCCAGAAATAAAGTACCACCATTAGCGGCTTCAAACTTACCTATGGAGGCGTGATCGGCGCCTGTAAAAGAGCCTTTTTCATGACCAAACAATTCATTTTCGATTAATGAATCTGATATTGCGCCACAATCAATAGGAATAAAGCTTGCCGTCGAACGCTTACTTGACAAATGAATATTTCTAGCAATCATTTCCTTGCCAGTTCCAGTTTCACCTTGGATAATAACAGAAAAGTCAGTGTGCGCAACACGCACAATATCCTTTAAAATTTTTTGGGTTTCTGGGCTTCTACCCATTGACTCGCCAATTCGAGCGTAAAAATCTCTATCGGGTAGGCTATTTATATCTCTTTTGCCACCGCGTGTTTGCACAGCACGATTAACTAACTCTAAGACTCGATTATTATCGAAAGGTTTTGGTAGATAATCCCATGCGCCCGCTTTGATTGCACAAACTGCGCTTAGAATTCCCGCTGATCCAGTAATTATAATAATTGGAAGTTGCGGGTACATGCTATGTGCTTTAGCCAACACGACCATCCCGTTAGGCTCAGGAATAACACTATCGAGGAGCAGTAAATCAGGCTCGCACTGTGACAATAAATTTATTGCAGTGTTACCATCGTACCCCTGTTGGGTTTCATAGCCAGCATGCTTCAAAAGATGAGCCAACAAATCACAAATATCTTTGTTGTCATCTATGATTAGGATGTATCCTGAACTATGTGGTTTCATGGGTTAGATATATCAATGAGTTATCTTAATTAACAAGCGATAACAATGCACTTAGAAACAAACACCGAGAAGCTATGTAAGCCTATTGACTGCTCAAATAAAATGGCATTTTGGTTAGTCGCTGAACTTTTTAAACGTTCATTATAGCAATCATAACCCTGTAAACTCAATTTTAAATTGAATACACCGAAAAGGTTATTAGCAATGCAATTAGCTTCCACCTTTTAAAACACTTGGCTTACCTAGCGGCTCAATAAGAAAAATATCTTCTGGCAGCCTTGCTTCAATATCATGCATGAGTCCAAGAAAGAGTATGCCCATCTCGTTGTCCTGTAATGTTTGAGCAATTCGTTGCGCGATATATTCATCTCGCTGATTTAATAATGTCTGTGCATTTTCTAAGGAAGTCTTTACAAACTCGGTTGAATTTAGCATCCGCATCATTAAATCACGCTCTTTAACCAAAAGCTCCGGAGATTCAGTGCCCATAATTACTGCTCCTTTTTGATTTAACGTTTGCAGTAACCTATAGTTTTCACTTCCTGACTTCGCGACCTCCGCAACGATTTCCTGTTCTTTTCCACAAACAGGTAATCCATCCTGATAAAGCTTTAAACCATTATAGTCCAACTCCAAACCATCAATGGTTTTGGCTACGACTTCCCAAAACTGTTTAACAGCGTCAAGATATTTGTTTTCTTGCGCGTCACTTCTGAGATCAGTAGCTGCTTTACCTAACGAACCCAGATCCTTAGGACTATGAATAATTGGAAAATAAATTAATGCTCGCATAAAAGACCATTCTTAGATCTGTTTTTCTTCAATCACAGGTAGCACTAACTCTAATCTATCCTCTAAACGCTTAAGACGATCTTCCAGCTCTAAATTGGGCAATGCTGGTACTCTAGCCTTGGAATCAAAGGCAGGATTACCTGTCCACCAATCTAATCCCATTTCCAATGCTTTATCTACAGAACATATTAATAAGCGGATTTCAAGTGTAAGTAATTCGACTTCAACTAAACGAATACGAATATCACCACTTATAACTATCCCTTTATCTAACAGCCGCTCTAGCAAATCAGCTACCGTAGTCGAGTTTGTTGAGTGGGTTAATTTTTTATTGTCGCTCATGACGTAAATCCTTACAGTAATCGACCGATAGGTCTTAAATCCTCGTGCACATTTTTCCCGATAGGCAAATAGCTCATACTAATTGTCGCATTCATAATGTACTGCTTATACAATCCACAGTGAGGAATAAATTTCATTGCACTTAATTGACGGCATTATCAAGCCTTTCAAGAATATCCAAAGATAGTCGTAATTGCCCCTCTTTTTCGTAACGTTGAGCGATATCCAGTAAAGCGGATTTCGCCACATTACTTTCATCACTACCAGGATATTCCTCAACAACTTTTAGAAACACACCTATGGCTTGCCGAAGCTCTCCTTGTTCAAGCCAAGCATTGCCCATTCGCAAAAGGAACCCTTGGGTTGATGTGTTATTGTCTGTAGAAGTATTAACCATGATGAAACTCCTTTAAAAAGAAAACACAAAGACTGTGTTCATAAATAATCCAGAATAATTTTGTATAATTGTTCACGGAACTCATTTTTTATAATAATCGGCCCAAAGGACCTAGGTTTAAATTCAAATCTTCATCTTTGAGGCCAAAGACTTCGCGTAGATTATCTAATTCTTCGGCTTGACGCATCAGAGTCGTTCCTAAGCGTTCAATTTCTTCATCACTTAAGGAACCCGAATCCATTCTTCTTATGGCCTGCCGTTCAAGAAGCTCGTGTAGTAACTTGACTAACGTTAAAACAAGTTGTGCTAAACCATTACGAACTCGATCTCCATCAATATCTAATTTTCGAGGCGTATTTGCAGCAACCAATTGCTGTGCAATGAACGGAACCGCATCAACTTTAGAGCGCTTTGATAATAATTGATTCTTTGACATTATTCTCTTCCCCGTAATTGTTTACCCGTTTCAACTGAAGCAACTAAAGCCTGTAGACTCAAGTAAATCAAATCAATATTTGCAACTGAAACGGTGACATCTGCAACGACAACAGCTCCTTTGTTTAATAAACGATCCAATGCCTCACAAAGAGAAACCTGTTCTTTTTCATCCTGATATTGCTTGTTTGTCATAATAGCTACTCCCAACAGTTTATCTATATGTAAAGTGCAGAACCCAAACTCCTTAGCTTACTTAAACCTGCTGGGTCATTTTGTCGAAAAACCAAAGCTGTAGGCAAATTAGGGAATGTTTCATGAGCATTTTTTAACTGTTCTGACTCGTGATCTGCAATAGTTTGGCAAAACTTACAAAAGCTTACTGGCGTCATTTGATTAACAATCAGTGCTCTAATATCGATACCCAATCGCTGTAAAGCCTGTGTCATTTCACTGGTTTTATCAAACGCCAAATGAGTAGGAATAGTCACCGCATAAACCCCTGTTTGCTCACTCGCCTGCAACAGCACTCGCAGATTTTTTAATTCACGCGAAAGCTTCACCAATCGTTCTGATAGATGTGGAAAGCGCATAATTCTACGGTATTTGAGCAACAATGAGAAAAAAATTCTCAGCCAGTCTCTGATCAACTCAGGCAATTCCAGTAAACGCAATAAATGTCCACTGGGGGCGGCATCCACAACAATCATGTCATAGCGACCGCTATCAAGATGATCCATTATAGTAGTTAGTGCCATAATTTCATCTAATCCGGTGGGTGCTAGATCAAGTAAGCGCTCTAACACTTCACGATCAAAAGTAATATCCAGGTTTGGTAAAGTGTCTCGTAGAAAATCTTCCAACTCTTCTCTATAATCCATCCGAATTTTTTCAAAATCCGCTTCTGCATTTATTTCTTGAGCATCCAAGTTTAAAATTACTTTTGTAGGGGCGCATTGTACCCTCAACCCCAAACAATCGCCAATGGAATGCGCAGGATCCGTTGAAAACAACAAAATGCGTAGTTCCGGATAAGCATTTTGTAATCGTAATGCAGTTGCACACGCCAAGGTTGTCTTACCTACTCCTCCTTTGCCTGCGAAAATAATCAACCTTGAACTATTGGCAGGTATTTGGATTGGGCTTTCTACATGTAAAGGCAATTCACACTCACTGGAGATAAATATTAGTCTTCCAGGATCCTTATCAAGCACATCTAACTCAGACCAAAGCATCCCCAGTAGTTTATCTCGAGGCTCATCAACCAACAAAGGCAGTGTCCAAAGCGGGTGTTCAGACAAATTTAAAATGATTTTCTTTAAAGCCAGCTTTTGTCTGTTATTTTCTAGAGTGCATATCTGGCAGGAACTTTCGGGTGTTAGTCGATTAAGAATGAGATCAGACAAAAACACCTTTTGTTTACTTAAGGCCTTAGCCAGATCGATACTTTCTTCCACAATCATAGATTCAGCTACCATGACCAAAATAAAGTTGCATCGCTCTTTATCCACCATCAATGTATGCATTGATTTTAGTGAATCATTCATGTCCAGTAAAAAAACATCCAGATGATCCAAATGCTTATCACCGCCAAAATGACTTCGCATGTACCTATGTTTGGCAAGTAATGTATCCAAGGCAATTAACCAGCGATGAATTAACTCTGGCATATTTAATAGTCGTAACGTATGACCTGTCGGAGCGGTATCTATAATGATTCTATAGTAATTGTTTTCTTGAACCCATTTAGCAATTTCAAGATAAGCGGCCAACTCATCCATACCAGGAAGAGCCGTATCCATTAGGTTTTTAATATCGGCTTGATCCAGAAAAGTTCCGCGTTCTGCGATTTCTTTCAGGAAAGTATCATATTGCACTTTAAATTCATGCAATGAAGCGACGGCACTCAGTTCACGAACTTCTAAGTTTTTGGGTAATTCCAAAGTAGAAAGTATATTCAGGAGAGAGTGCGCGGGGTCAGTCGAGGCTAACAAAAAAACATGTTCTGGATGATCTTGTGCCAATTTTAAAGCAGTGGCAGTTGCACAAGTGCTTTTTCCCACACCCCCTTTACCGCCAAAGAAAACCAGCTTTAATGAGCCTTCTTGTAGAAAATTGGGGTAAATCATTTGAGTCATACCTCATCTTCTTCGTCTTCTTCGTCTTCTTCGTCTTCGCCTATTAAATCATCTTCCTCATCTAGAGCATCCAATCGGTCTAGTAATATGGCTTCTTGCTGTTCAAACTCTTCTTCGGTAATCTCACCTGTTTCTAGTTGCATATATAGCTCTGTGAGATTGTCACGAATCCTATCAGCTTCTCCAGCTAACTCTTCTTCTGCCAGCTCATGGATTTTTTTAAAAATCCAGTTGATTCCTTTAACAGGCGAAAATAATATATCGTCAACTAAGAGCATGGCATGGCCTTTTTACTGTGTATGGTTTTTGACGCTCTTTAATGCGTTCTTTTTATCAGTTGGCGCATGCAAATCCAGTGTAATAAAATTATGGGGTGCCCAAGGACCTGTATAATCAAATAAATATACATTATCAAATAGTTTTGATGCTTCAAAAACGCCTTTTGCAAACTCGTCAAGTTTGTCTCTTTCGACTAAACAGGCCAAATTCATTACATCTTTTTCCCGCTTAAGCGTTGTTTCAACAATATCTTCACAATAATCGAACAGCACGTCTTTCACTTTTTCGGTGAACTCTAGTCTGTCAGCATCTCGTAACGATTGGTACAGATTTCCCAAACGAATTTTTTCATCACGATGATCGATGTTATTGGCATCCCTATCCAATATTTCATCTCGTCCCTGCCTCAAGCTTGGATGGTTAGCAACATAGAATTCATAAATATTTGCTACATCCCAAGAAACCCGTAAGCCCATTTCTACACGCCCATTCAGACGTTCAAAATGCTCTCTGATTGCCTCCTGATTAGTGACCAGAAGCTTTTCTACTGCCTCAGCATTTCGAGCAATAACACCGAAACGCATAGGTAATACAGTTCTATCTTCTGTCAATGAGTGCAATACTGTTTGATGCGCACTAATATTTCGTCTATCTGGACGCAAACGAGTACTAGCCGTATCGCTAACCACCGCTCTTAATCCGTCTTGATCTATAGCATAAACTGCTGCCGACTCAATGCCTTGCAATTGGTAGCTAGGCTTTAAACCGTCGGAAACACAAAGCGCATAAAGTACTTTTGCCCGACTGTTTCTTAGTTTATCAGTACTCACAAAACCCTCCCTAATAAATGCTTCTTATGATTTGCCTGACTCAAGCGGTTCAAGCGCTGATACTCTTCTGAACAAATACGCCCACGTTCGGAAAGTATTTGCGATTTACCGGTCAAATTAACACATGAGCGATAACTCTTCGCCATACGCATCGTACGGATATGAGCAGTGGTATGAACTTTATTCATGATAACAACCTCAACACTTGATTCTCAATTCAGAATACTTCCATCCAGACTGTGTTTTTATCTCTGAAACTGTTCGTGGCGGACTCGTGATTATAGCCATGATTACTCTACTGCTTTTATTTTTGTAGTCGCTTTGATCGCTTCTGAACCCACTGGGGGACAATACTTACGAATCACACCATCAATCATTTCATGAAATATAGAGCGACCAGCATGTTGTATTTTAGCTGTTTCCATGCTCAAAACATCATAACAGATAGCGTGGAATAGTTTATCACCATAACGTGGCTTCATACCTTGTATTTGGAGAATACGAGCAATAGCAATACCCGCCCGCAAACCATGTTTCGCTTCGTGGTCGTTACCGTGTAATTCTCTGACTATATCTACAACGTACCCGGATTCTTTTACTGGCAATTCAGAGCGGGCATGAAGTATCTGTACCTCAGTATCCCGATCAACAAGACCCACATTAATTGTAATCATGCGATTCATTAATGCATCTTGCGTCTTATGCGTACCGGCATATTCTTCAGGGTTAGAGGTGAAAATAGCGCGGAAGCCAGGATGCACATCCAGATAACCTTCACCAGCACCACGTGAACCCGGTAAATTTAAAATGCCTTCTGATAAAACCGATAACAGTACGTTATTGGTATCGGCCTTCGAACGATTAAACTCGTCATAGATCAACAAATCCCCATTTCGGCAAGCCGTAGTTAAACGGTTATCGACCCACATACGACTCATCTGTTCTTCAGTTTTCAATACTGAATGTATATAGTTATCCACTAAACTGCTTTTGCGATAGCCAACATCTTTTCCTGTTAAATCGGAACTTACAAACTCTTGATTACCTTGTAATAAAGTAACAGGACGCCCCCATAGGGCTGCCAGATGAAATGCTAACGTTGTTTTTCCTGTTCCTGATGGCCCTGCAAAGTGAACTGGATAGCCTGCATTTAAGTAAACCAACGAACGATCTATTATCTCCTTTACATAGGCTGTAACAACAAAACCTTTACTCGCTTCTGGAACGATAAGATCATCTTTTACTTCATATTTTGAATTTGAAACGGCTTTATTACTAATCATAAATGCTCCTGAGCCAAAATGGCACCTGTCCTTCCCGATAACAAGGAATTAAAAAATCGGATGGTTTTAAGTGCTTCTACTATTTAAAGAATGCAAGCATTCTGAACTTAGCTCTGCCAGCACTTAAATATAAAACTTTGATGTAACTGTGAATACAATTTGTAAGACCTTTAGTATTTTTAAAAAAGACTAAAGGTCTATATGAGTCAGCACTTGTTCTTAATTTGCATTAAGTTACTATTTGCCTTCCTTTTTTCCTAACGATGTGTCGTGATGTTTAGTCGCTTTTTTCGACTTTTTCACTTCTGAGCTTTCTAATGGCTCGATGATGACTGAGTCTGATGAAGATGCCTCTGTTAGTTCTACAGCCTCTGACAGCGCTTGCTGCTTTTCAATACTTGGCTCTTCATCCTGTATCGGCGTATTTTCATCAGTTTTATCTGTAGTCTCATCAACAAGCCCAATCGCTATGCTATGAATGCTGTTTTTTTTTTAGCGGCACCTGTGCCGAAAAAAGCAGCATGAGCACCAGCTCTATCTTGTGCGGCTTCATTAATATAAGCATTAACACTGCTTATATTCGCCGAAACAAAGTCTGCTCTTGATTTTGCATCCTGTTCAGCCGTATTTCTGTGATCAACACTAAAGCTGGTCAGTAAATCGAACGTATTTTTTGACAAGTCATTTACAAAAGCGGCTCGCTCTTCGCGCCCCTGCCGCCCAAACACCTGACGAAGGTGATGAAATGAGTTTACTAAACGATTAACGTCATTCGCATTATTGTTGACAAACGCTGCCCGTGCTTTAGCATCTTGTATTCCGTTGCTCGCACGAGTTGCAGCAAAGTCAGATATCTGAGCTTTTACACTAAAAATCCGTGCATTTTGTTCAGATAAGCGGTCTTCACGAGTACTATTAATATTACTTCGTAATTGCGCCAGATCATCTGTGAAACGTCCCATGGGTGTTCTCCTTAGGTTATCTCTTTATGACAAACCCCAAGCGGTGGACTTGAGGAAGTTGGAAGTGCCCGTATGTTTGAAAAAATAACAATTAGGCACTTTTTCTCTTCAATGTAATTACGCTGGTGTTGCAGCGCTAGCAGTTAAGCCAATCGCTTCAGCATATTTCAAATAAGTTTCAACAGAAGCGATAACAACGCGAGCTTCGATTGATAATAATTCGATACCTACTAATGAAACCTTAACCCACGCATCAATAACGATGCCTTTGTCAAGAATACGGTCTACAACTTCAGCTAAGCTAGAAGAGTCGGTTGATTTTTGTACTTTAGCCATGATAGCTTCTCCTTAAAATTGTGTAATGGTTTATGCTGGTGTTGCAGCGCTAGCAGTTAAGCCAATCGCTTCAGCATATTT
>CAIMEB010000180.1 GCA_903839855.1 uncultured Methylococcaceae bacterium | reverse complement strand
CTAATGGCATGGATATAAACCTTCATTGTACAATGAACTGAAGGTTTGTGTTCATTTGTACATCGAAAGAAACCCGTTTTCATGACTTTATAAAGCCAGGAATTGCATAAAGTGTAAACCGGTAAATGAAGGATGCCCAATCAAGCCCACTAATAAGCGCCCCGCCAATTAAAGTAATCCCCATCAGCACTACAAAGGGCAGTAAAAAAGGCTTTGCCAGATTGCTTACTTGGCTGTTAGGTGGGGGAAAGGGTGCGCGGATAAAAATCGGCAGCCGTTGCGAAAACCAAACAATCCCCACGCTTATGGCGATAAACAAAATCCAACCCGCGACAAAAATCCGCTTTGCCCAAGCAAGGCGAAAGCCGGTAGAGGGGAGCTGGCTAAAGAATTGGCATCAATACTTGCCGAAACGGTGATTGTTTCGACGGTCGCTAGTAGGCACAGAAAAATTAGGCGCAATAATGATGCGCACAGAAAATGACGGGATTTGAGGAATAACAATTGGGGCATAGTAGCTCAATCCAGTAGAGTTGATATTAAACCGACTACTTTAACATAGTGAAAGCGTATTAAATCGACATTATTTTAGGACACAGCTCTATCACTCGATGTTCAAGTTTTTAAACTTTTTGCAGCCTAATTCATAGGAACCTCATCCAGCAGCTCAGCATTTTAGGGAAGCTGTCGATTCCAAGATACCCAAATCTCTCCCACTCATGTGTTTGTCAGAAGGCATTAACTGAAAAACATCGTCAATAAGACCCGCTAACTGTTTAAGTCCTTCTCAAAGATTCCCCGGCAGCGTTCGATTGGATTATATTTACTATGGTAAGGCGGAAAGACACCTGTGCTTGAAACTCTCGCCTGTTGCCCCAGTTAATTTTTTCGCAGCATCTTTAATCAATCGTAGCTATGTGTTGTTTCGATAAATTGATCATGATCTTTGGTTTTGATCGGTAAAATTAGGTCTATAGCATACATCAGTTTTAAGGGGGATCTGATACAAATTAGTGGCGGTTATTTTTTGCGAGTTACCTTATCGCATTGCAACGCCTACTTGCTCAAGTTATTTCGTACTCATTCCTAACAGATTGGATTTTGAATCCAACTTGTTTTGCATGATTTGAATTGTGTGATATAGTCAATTGATGAGAATGATTATTGATTCCTGGCTTCTAATAAAGCCTCACTACTCAACTATTCAGGTTAAATTAATGGCTATTACTTTTAAAAATCTAAAAGTAGGTGATTTGGGAAAAATAGTGGGATTTGAACAGACGGGTAAGGCGTATCGAAAACGCTTGCTGGCAATGGGTTTAACGCCAGGTACAGAATTTAGTGTGACTCGCTTTGCGCCTATGGGAGACCCTGTTGAAATTAAATTACGTGGCTTTTCTTTAACCTTGCGTAAAGATGAAGCAGAGATATTGCTCATTGAGAAGTTGTAATGAAAACTGACTTTACAGTTGGAGTTGTAGGTAACCCTAATTGTGGCAAAACTACGCTGTTCAATGTACTCACAGGGTCTAAACAACATGTCGGAAATTGGCCGGGTGTTACCGTTGAAAAAAAAACTGGCGAGTACGCTCATGCCAATAAATTAATCGAACTCGTTGATTTGCCAGGAACCTACTCTTTAGAAGCTGCCGATGATCAGGTTTCTCTTGATGAGAAAGTCGCGCGTGACTATGTTGCATCTAAGGAAGCAGATTTAATCATCAATATCGTGGATGCTTCCAATATAGAACGTAATCTATATTTAACATCTCAGCTTATTGAAATGCGCGTACCCATGATCTTAGTGCTTAACATGATGGATGCCGTTAAGCAAAGAGGTATAAAAATTGATGTCGATTATTTAGCTATACAACTCGGCTGTCCAGTTATACCTATTACAGCTTCGACTAAAGATGGCATTACAGCGTTAAAAACAATCATCAATCAAGCGGCGATCATTAAGCCTGTACCGCATGTTAGTATCTCTTACGGTGCCGCTTTAGAAGAAGCCATTGACGATATTTCACCTGAGTTAATAGATATAGCTAAAAAACATAAATGTGATTTACGCTGGCTAGCACTGAGATTGTTAGAGGATGACACGCTGGCTAAGTCGTTTGCAGGTGAAGTCTTAATGTCTAGCGTTATAGAGTTACAGAGCAAGGTAGAGCTTGAAACAGAGGACGAAATAGACATACTTGCGGCGGATGCACGCTATGGTTTTGTGAATACACTGATTAAAGGTGCAGTCTGCCGACTTGATGAAGTCAGCCGTCATACGACAGAAAAAATAGATGCGATTGTGTTAAACAGATTTTTAGGTATTCCTGTATTTCTATTGGTGATGTACGCCATGTTTATGTTCACCATCAACATAGGTACAGTTTTTGTGGATTTCTTTGATCAAGCTGTTGGTGCACTATTAATTGATGAATTAGGTTTAATTCTGAATCAATTAAATCTACCTCAGTGGCTGATTGTCATTATCACTAAAGGAATTGGTGGCGGTATACAAGTTGTAGCCACTTTCATACCGATCATAGGCTTCTTGTTTATGTTCTTGTCCGCACTAGAAGACTCGGGTTATATGGCCAGAGCTGCTTTTGTAATGGACCGGTTTATGCGTATGATAGGTTTGCCGGGTAAATCTTTTGTACCTATGATTGTGGGGTTTGGTTGTAATGTGCCCGCTATTATGGCAACGCGAACACTCGATAATCAGCGTGACCGAATCCTGACTAACCTGATGAATCCATTTATGTCGTGTGGGGCTCGATTACCCGTCTATGCATTATTTGCGGCAGCATTTTTTCCAGTAGGTGGACAGAATTTAGTCTTTGGGCTTTATTTATTAGGAATTGTTGTTGCAGTTACAACGGGGCTGATTATGCGGTATACCTTGTTTAAAGGTGAATCAGCGCCGTTCATCATGGAGTTGCCCGCTTATCATTTACCGACCCTACACGGGGTTTTTTTTAGAACATGGGATCGACTTAAATCATTTATACTAAATGCTGGAAGGGTTATCATCCCGATGGTGTTAGTATTAAACTTTCTGAATGCCTTAGGTACGGATGGTAGCTTTGGTCAGGAAAATACTAATAACTCTATATTAAGTGCTATAGGCAGAAGTTTGACACCGGTCTTTAAACCTATTGGGATTGAGAAGGATAATTGGCCTGCGACGGTTGGAATCTTTACGGGTGTGTTAGCGAAAGAAGCCGTAGTTGGTACTTTGGATGCTTTGTATACCCAGATTTCAGCTCCAGAAGCTGCACCTAAACTTGGGTTTGATCTCATGGAGGCTTTATTAGCGGCTTGTGCAACAGTGCCTGAGAATTTAAAAGCTATTGAAGAGCATGTATTAGATCCTTTAGGTTTAAATATTGGCACATTGACAGATTTGTCATCGCCAGCCAGTGAGCAGGAAGTTAAAACCAACACCTTTACGGCAATGCAGCATAGTTTTGATGGTAAAGCCGGAGCCTTCGCCTATTTGTTATTTATATTATTGTATGCGCCTTGTGTAGCAGCAACAGCCGCTATTTACAAAGAGACTAATGCTGGATGGACTGTGTTTGTGGTTTTTTGGACGACTGGAATTGCTTATATGATCTCGACAGTTTTCTATCAATTGATGACGTATAGTCAACATCCGTATTATTCCCTTGCGTGGGTGACTGGTTTATTGACTGCTTTCATACTGGTATTAACAGGCTTATGGCTCACCGGAAAGAAAGTTACTACTGCAACTGTTCATTAGGAGACTATCTGTGATTTTAGCTGACTTAAGACACTATTTAAAACAACACTCTAGGGTTGCACTGGCTGATTTGGTTAATCATTTTAATGTTGATGCCGACGCCTTGCGTGGGATGCTAGAGCGGTGGATTAGTAAAGGAAATCTGCGAAAGACTTCTCAGGAGGCTGCGTGTGGAACTAGTTGTTGTAAATGTGATCCAGCGCTGATCGAGTTCTATGAATGGGTAGAAAGATAGCTAAAGTAAATCGCGGATTCAACGTAATCATTCACACGCCAACTCCACAAATTGGCAACTGATGCACAGAAAGCCCCGCTTGTCTGCTAGTGGTCACACCTATCAAGAAATCCCAGGGCGAGCATTCAACAAGGACTTTAGGTGATTTCCGAAGAATATTTTACCCATTTAGGATAGAATTTCCTTATCATTTCACTTGTTGAGTACGAACTTTGCAATCCACCACTGAAACCTCTCTCTTACCCTTGAGTGCATCTCAAATCGAAGACTTAAAATT
>CAIMEB010000179.1 GCA_903839855.1 uncultured Methylococcaceae bacterium | reverse complement strand
TACACTCCGGGCCATTGTCCGAATTGATCACCAAGGTGCGAATATTGGGAAACGCCGATTTTCGCTGCTCCCACCAGGATTCCAGACCATCCTTAGTTATCGTTATTTGAATTACTTTGATTTATTAATGCTAATGTAATGGTCTTGGCTCTCAACTCTTCTAAACCATTCTTTGATTCTGCTATACCCAGACAAGTCAAATCCCCCCTCATCAGCAACATGGGTATAAGCATATAAAGCGATATCAGCGATTGAATATTGATTAGCCACAAAAAAGTCGTTACTCACTAAATGCTGCTCCATGACATCAAGTGCAGCATAACCCGCTTTCATTTTATCTTTGAGCTGTTCTTTATACTCCTTCTCTGCTTTGAGTATTGAAACCCAATAGCGTGGTGTTGCAATATTGGGTTCATGACTGTATTGCTCAAAGAACATCCATTGTAAAACCTGGGCCTGTTCATACTGACCTTTCGGTAAAAAACGGGTATGAGTTGCCAAATACCATAAGATGGCATTGGACTCGGCTAGATACTTGTCATCATGCCAAAGAACCGGTGTACGCCCGTTAGGGTTAATCTTAAGAAATTCTGGCGTACGGGATTCTTTGTTTAATATGTCAACATTGACTCTTGTATAGTCAATGCCTAATTGATTGAGTAATAAACGAACTTTGTAGCAATTACCTGAGGGTAAAAAGTCGTATAGTTTATACATTTACATGATCCAGTTTATGTAATTGCTGTAACAAACTCGGTAATAAAATAAGCACCAACGGTATTTGTATCACCAAACCAAAGATCAACGCAATCGCCAGTGGTTGCAACATTTCTGCTCCCGTCCCAAGACCCAACGCTAAAGGTAATAACGCAAAGATCGCTGCAATCGTAGTCATCGCAATAGGCCGCATCCGATTATTGCCGGCTTTACTAAAGCCCTCAACACCCTGTTTATCTATCGCCGGTAGATTCTCATATTCTGAATAATAAAATACCGCAACTTCCGTCACGATACCTATCACCATGGTCATACCCATAATTGCCATAATATTCAGTTCGGTATCCGTTAACCATAAGCCAATAAACACCGCCGCCATGGACGATAACGTGGTAATGATCATTGCCAAAGCCACCCGGAATGATTCATAAACCATCAACAACAATAAAAACACCAAAGCCACTGCCGCCATAAAAACCACTAACATATCCTTAAAAGCAATTTGTTGTTCTGCATATAAGCCCCCCAACACATAATGAATCGGAGAAGGTAACAAGTCCGTTTGGTGTAAGGTCTTTTCAATATCCACAATAGCAGAACCCAAGTCTCTTCCTTCAAGACGAGCCGTGACCGCAACCATGCGCTTTAGATTCTCCCGATGAATTTGTGGCTGCCCTGTTTCTGTGCTTATTTCTGCAACCCGATCTAAAGGCACCCACTGACCTGTTACAGTACGAATGGGTAAATTCTTTAACTGTGCGCTCGTCATCCGCTCTGCTTCAGGAATCCACACTCGCACAGCCAGCATTTTTACGCCTTCCTGTATCTGAGTCGCGGTGGTGCCGGTTAAATACGCATTCAATGCTAATTTAATCTCTTTTCCACTTAAGCCCGCTAAAGCAGCCTTGTCTGGCAATAACCGAACCATTAAGGCATCACCAGCGGGAATCAACCCAGAATTAACATCCACCACACCGTTTATTTTGCCAATGGCTTCGGCCACATTTTCTGCTACTGTTCTCAGTAACTCGCCGTTATCTGCATACAACTTAATTTCTATCGGCTGCGGTACTGCCGTTAAATCGCCAATCATATCGGCCATCAATTTAGCCATTTCCACCTCAAGCCCCGGCACCTGACCCAGAACTTGGGTGCGAATATCGCTCATAATGTCTTCAAGTCCTCGACGCGGCAACGGCTTTAACTTAATAAAAAAGTCACCTTCGTTCGCCTCAGTAATATGTCCCCCTAAACTTAGTCCGGTTCGACGGGAATAAGTCTCCACTTCCGGTGTTTGTTGAATAATTTCTTCAACCTGCTGGAGTAGTCGGTCTGTTTCAGTGACTGATGTACCTGACTCTGCCCGATAATCCAGAATAAAACCACCTTCATCCATTGCAGGCATAAAGCCAGAGCCAATGGTCTGTTCTGCAATAAAACCACCAGAAAGCAATATCATCAAAGTCCCTAGCACTAACCAGGGACGCGGCAAGACTTGCTGCATCAAACGCGTATAATGTTCATGAATCCATTGGGTCAGTTTAGAATGCTGCTCTGGCTTTTGAGCTGATTTTGACAATGTTTGCGCGGCTAATAAGGGAACTGCTAACCAGGCGACCAAAAATGATAAGGTTAAGACCGAGGCAATCGTTAAGGATAGGGCTTTAAAAAAACTGCCACTGACACCCGATAAAAATGCCAACGGGATATGCGTCACAATCGTCGCAGCAGAAGAGGCCGCAAGTGGCTTACTAAATTCTGCGACCGCCGCCTGAACACGCTCACGAATAGGCGCACTGCCCTCCGGTAGTCGGCGCATAATATGCTCAATCATCACGATAGCATCATCAATGATCAAAGCGACTGCAGCGGCCATACCGCCCAAGGTCATAATATTAAAACTCTGCCCCATCAGCGACAGAATTAAGGTCGTTGCAGCTAAAGCGAGTGGCACTGTCAATGCGGTAATGATCGTGACCCAGCCATTACGTAAAAATACCCATAGTACCAGCACAGCCAACACCAGACCAATCAACAAGGCCTCTTGCACAGTCGATGCCGAGGCGACAATTAATTCACTTTGGTCATACCATTTCGCCACCTTGACATCGTGAGGGATTTGAGTGCCTAATAATTTCAACTTCTCGGCGACAGCGGCTGCAATATCAACGGTACTAGCATCCGGCTGCTGAATCACCTGAAACAACACCGCTTCTTTACCATCTGCCCTAACCCGCTGCCAAAGTGGCACTGTAGATTTACTGATGGTCGCTACCTCTTTTAACAACAGCAGACCATTGGCATCATGCCTTAACACCGTCAAGCCGATATCCTGCGTATTTTTTAGCTGTTGATCCGCTAACAGCAAGTACAATTTATAATGTTCTTCCAAACGGCCCACCGCTTGCAACACATTACTCGCTGCCAATGTTTTGGCAACCTCATCCAGGGTCAGATTAAACGCCCTTAGCTTGCCACTATCAATCAGAACCTGATACTCAGCCGTGGCTCCGCCTAATACTTCGATCGTCGCCACGCCGGGTATTGTTGCCAGTAAAGGCCGCACCAGATAATCCGCAATATCACGTAAGGCAACAGCCGATTGTTCGCTGGCCGTTAAACTATAGCCCAGCACAGGAAACACCGTGGGCTCCATTCTTCGCACCATAAAATTAAGTGCGACCGGTAACTTTGAGCGAATCTGATTAACCGCCGCATCCACCTGCAGCATTGCTGACACCATATCGATACCCCACACAAAATTGATCGAGACATCGGTACTGCCACGGGTGGTGGTTGACCTGACATTCAATACCCCCGGCACCGCTCTAACCGCCTCTTCAACAGGCACTGTGGCTTCAAGTACCATCCGCTCTGCGGGTTTATCGCCCGCGTCCATATTGATCACAATGCGCGGAAAAATAACTTGCGGAAACAGGCTCACCGGCAAGGATTGCGTCACATATAGCCCTGCGAGTGCAGCTAAGACCAGGGTTAATAATATAGATCGGCGGTGACTAAAAGCCCATGAGGTCATGGTTTTACGACCTCAACTTCAACGTCCATACCCTCGGTTAATTCGTAATTACCTAAAATCACCAGCTCATCTTGTGGCTTAAGCGTAGGATCAATCAACTCAACGAGAGTATCCGTTTCTATGCCCAGTTCTACCCTGTGTTTCACTGCCTTTTTATCGATTGCCGTAAAAACGCTATAACCCTCGTCATCCGTTAACACAGCCGCTCTGGGTGCCACCAGAGTGTTTTTTGTTGACAGGGTAATGTGAGCTTTTACCCACTCATTCAACAAGAAATCGACCTGCTTAGACGGCTTAACAATCACAGTGACCAAATGACTCTGCGGATCAATTTGCTGCGTAATTGCTTCAATAACGCCACTAACCGACTGTTCAAGCTTTCGATTAACAAGCTTCAGTTCAACCGCTTGCTGTGTTTTTAAGGCGCCAATACGACTCGGCTCAATACCCAAGGCGATACGCCATTGCGCTTGCTCGGCCCATTGCAATAACGGACTGCCTGCGGCTGGGCGCTGTTCTTGCTGAACATTGACAGCCGCAATAACACCGGGTTTCTCAGCCTTAAGGGTATGGGTTTTTAATGAGCCTCTCGCTGTTAAATCCTGAAGCAAAGCCTTGGCTTGATCAACACGTAATTGACTGGTGACTAACTCATGCTCTGTTGCCAACTTTAACTGAAATCGGCCTTGTAACAGCTTTTGCTCTTGGGTGGCTGCTGCCAGTTCTTGCTGGGCCTGTTTAACACTTAATAAGGCATCTTCACTGGGTTCCAGCGTCAATAAAGGATCACCCGCACGCACCGTTTGACCATTGCTCACATAAACACGCTCAATACGACTGGCATAGGGCACACTCAGATTTTTTGAGTTACTGGGCAGGGCAATCACCGAGCCATAAGCGGTTAAGGTATCCTCTATCTCGGTGAGTTCTAAGGGCTGTGTTTGCACCTTGGCAACCGGCGTCACTTCGGCTTCTTCCTCTTCCGTGTGTGTGTTACAGGCCATTAATAAGACACAGCAAAGGGGCAATACGATGTTAAAGAATCTATATTTCATAAATCTATCAGGACAATAAATCATAAAGCATACCGACCGGTAGCGGTTTCTAAAGCAATTCGCGCTTCAATTAAATGCAGTTGCAACGTTAACACTTCAATTTGTTTATCTGTGACATTATTCCACGCTGCATAGTACGTCGGTTGGTCAATTTGATGTTCATTATTAGCGGTGGTGTAAGCGTTGAATAAAGTCTCTAATTGGCTCAGGCCCGTACGTGCGGTCTTAATTTCTGCATTGATTGAGGTAATGGTAGTGAGCAGTTCTGCCACATCCGCTTTGCTCTGAAAATCACGATTGCTGTATTCATCAAATAGCAGTTGTCGACTGGCTGCTGCTAAGGCAATCGCCCCTTGATTTTGGTCAAAGAGTGGTAAACTTAAAGCCACACCGGCACCCACCGTATAGTAATTACTGTTATTTTTAGTCTGTGTTAAGCCAAGGCTAATTTTGGGAAACTGTTGCAGAATGGCAATGCGAAGCTGTTCTTCCTGTGCTTGATAACCTTGCTTTAAGGCTAACAAATCTAAACGGTGCGGGGTTAAATCCTGAGTGAGTTGTTCAAAGTTAGGGGTTATCAGTTCATCGGGCAAGTCTGTTGCTTGATAAGTCATGATCTGCCCAGGCGGTTGACCTAAGACGCGATTAAGCCGTTCTTGTTGATGCTGCTTTTGTTGAAATACCGCTTGCAAGCGACTTTCCAGTGCTTCTGCTGCGATAATCGCCGTGGTATTTTCTAAGGTCGTCGCCCAACCATGATCCAGTGCTTTTTGTATTTGTAATTTATTACTGTCCAGGCGTTTTAAGCTCTCAGACAATAGTGAGTACTGCTGATCATATACCTGTAATTGATAACAGGCTAATTTTGCGGCTTGTGCCACTTGCCATTCTTGCCAGGCAATCTGTAAGTTAATCGCTTGTTGCTCTGCCTGTGCGGCGGTAATCTTATTCGCTTGAGTCAGTAAGGCAGTAAACTCCCAATCTAAACTTAAGCCATAACCCTGGACTTTGCCTTGATCTATCCCTCCGCTAGGCGCGGCATAATTGTAGGCTAAACGGGGATTGGGTAATAAACCGGCCTGTAATAATTGTGCGTTAGCAATTCCCTGCTTTGATCGGGCGGCACGTAACTCCGGGCTTTGTATGATAGCTATTATTGCCGCTTCATCCGGTGATAATCCATCAGATAGATCAAAGGGAATTGGCTTTAGTAAGGGGTGTTTAATTTGGCTGGCTTGAATGTGTAGCTGTGCTATTAACGGGTTCGCATTTTGTTGCGCGATAGCTTGCTCATTTAACTCCTTGGCTTGATAAGTAGCACACGCTGTTAAGGTCAGCGCCAGTAAAACTGGCGCATGATCTATGATAGATTTAAGCCGCGTAAAGGCGGCTTTGAGGAGGCCAGAAAAGTCGTTTATCAAAGCGGTTATAATAGTTAAAGCGGGTATTCAGGTTATTCTAACACACAAGCAAGCCTCACTGACCGAGTACTACGATCTAATGGCTTGTTGCTATACCCTGGGGTTTAAGTAAATGGCTAGGAATCGTGATGTCATTAAGTGTATTACAATTACCTCGTAATCGTCAGTAAGGTAAAAGCACCCTCTTTCATTAGGCAATAAAAGCACACAGGCACTTTATAACAAACTGTATACCATACTATGCAGACGCAATTTCAAAAGATTCATAACCTAATACGATGTCTTTACTGTGCAACGGTGAAATGAGGGCACAGCACCGGTGCAACCCCCTGATGTCGATAGTGAAATGCGGGCATGTCGTCCCTGCAAGCTATCCGGTTATTGCCTTGCTAAGCTACAGTGCAACCCTTGCATGCCCTAACTTCGTATAAGGATTGCCCTCATGTTACCGGTGCAAAGCGCAGGGTGCGTGAGTGAGAATGTGGGTTGTATATGAGATCGGTGCTAATGATATCGGTGAATGGTGGGGCTTTAGTCCCTGAGGTGCAGGCACGGTATATAGGGATATCACGGTATATAGGGATATTAAGATTATCCTGACACACCAACAAGCATTGCATCGAAGACTGGTCAATGGCTAGCGTCTTAAATTAATGCAGAAACTCTAATTTAATGGCAAACTAAGCCTTTATTACCGCAGTGACAAACTTTACTATGAATTACTGGCTCATGAAATCTGAACCGGATGTGTTTGGCATCCATGATCTTTACCAAAGACCTAATCAGACAGAACCCTGGGATGGTGTGCGTAATTATCGAGCCAGAATTAGCTAAAATGGCTGTCGTGCGCCCCGATAATCGTTTATCTATCATGCCAGTGAGTGCCGAGTAATGGAACTTTATATTAGACCTGGAAGCTAAACCCACTCACATCTAAATCTAATCCGGGCTTACGCAGCTCTCAATTAATGCGATGGCCTGCGCGACCCCCTGATTTTTCTGCATCACTGAGCCTGATTGTTTAGCAGTATTTGCCATCTCTTTTGAATTAAGAACGACTCTTAGACCCTCTGCTAAAGCCACAGCAGTCACTTTTTTTGCGGGTAACGGTCGCCCTGCCAAGCCCAATGCCTGAAGCTGCTTTGCCCAAAACAATTGCTCATTCATAAATGGAACCACCACGGATGGACAACCAGCACGCATTGCCGCATGACTGGTTCCAGCTCCACCATGATGGACAACAACAGCACATTTCTCAAAGACCGGCTGATGCGGATGCTGGCCTATAAAATAGATGGATTCCATCCGACTATTAGCAGGATACTTTAATGAACTGGTCTGAATAATCGCCCGACAACCCACTAAAGTCACAGCCTCGATGAATAACGCCATACTCCACTCAGGCACAGCTTGCTGCAAACTACCAAAGGTTAGATAAACAGGTGCAGCACCTTCCTCTAAAAAATCAATTAAGCCCTCTGGAAAACACCAACTCTGGGTATCTTCTGTTAAATTCAAAAAGCCACAAGCCTGATGATAAGAAGGCCATGCTTCAGAGGATCGACAAAGTGAAGGATCAACAGCAACCAGATTGAGTTTTTGAGAGGTCAGCAACTCAGATAGACAGTTTTTAGGAGGAATACGCCCTTCCTTAAGCCATAAGCGCGTCAAGGGTTTCTTCAACGCCCAATTAAATAAGCTATCCAATATTACCCAACTGAGTTTATTAAAATAAGGGCCTAGATCTGGAAAACCTAAAGGGGGTGCCGAAGGGTTCGGAATTGCTGCATGACAAAAGGTCACACTGATAAATGGTTTATTCTGCTGCAACGCCGCTAACTTTAATGGATAAAGAAAATGATGCCCGATGACAACATCGTTTTCGGCAACCAACTGCTGCGCTGCAGCATAAATGTCCGCCTCATGAGGAAAAAAGGCCTGATCCAACAAGGCTCTTAACCATTGCAAGGAATGCATTTTAAAAGAACGTTGTGCAAAACCTTCCATATCAAAATCAATGTGCGCGGGAACCTGTCGATAAGCCAAGCCCATTTGTTCACAAATTACTTGATAACTGCGATTATCAATACTACTGACTACCAACGTCACCCGATGCCCTACTTTTTGCAGTCCATCGGCCAATGCCAGCAATGGTCTGATGTCGCCATTAGACCCCCACGTCTGTATGCCAATATTCATTTCTGCTTAACCTATTGCCGCCAAACTTACAAATCCAACATCCATAAACACCCTCAAACCAGAACCACCTCATTAAAAAACATGAGCCAAGATATCAGTTAGGACGGAATCATCCCAGTCAACTGCTTTGCGCATACGTTTAATAGTCATTCGTTTCGCGACTTCAATCTGGTATCGTTGACCTTCGGTCAGTTGACTGTATTTCTTCATTAGCTCTCTCATCTTTAGTCGGATTGGAAAGCTTGAACTTTACACCCGCTGACCCTTCCAATTCTATAAAAATTAATTGCACTTCGGAGTTGATTCCGCGTCTCCATTTTTAATAGTATGAAATGCCTAGGTTACCATGCTCAACAGAACCTTTCATACAGTTGTTACTCTAGATTATTCTTAATAATCTCGCGCAAAGAGGCTAGGGCTAGTGATTTGGGTGGCGGTTGGTAGCATTTCTGAACTTTCTATCGTTGTCTCGGCAGAGGCTGCTGTGTCCTTTTGTGGGAGCCAGCGCTCAAGCGTCGCGTAAAGCCGTTCTGGCTCCACTGGTTTGGCAATAAACCCATTCATTCCGGCATCTTCGCTGCGTCTGCGGTCTTCCTCAAAGGCATTGGCAGTCATGGCCAGGATAGGGATGTCCCGGTAAGCAGGTAACTTTCTGATTCTACGGGTTGCTTCCAGGCCATCCATCACCGGCATCTGCATATCCATCAGAATCAGATCATAGCATTTCTTTTCGATCATCACTAAGGCTTCGCCGCCATGATTAGCTATATCAACCAGTAAGCCGTAACCTTGCAGGATTTCCATAGCTACCTCCTGATTGATTTCGTTGTCTTCAACCAGCAAAATACGGGCGCCCCTACGGAGTCCTGATGAACCAGAAATGGCCTCTTCGCGAGGTAACTCATCTAATGTGCCATGCTTTAATGCCGCTGTAAACCAGAAGGTGCTGCCTTGCCCAAGGGTGCTGACAACCCCAATTTCGCCACCCATCATACTGACCAGTTTTCTGGAAATCGCCAGGCCGAGGCCGGTACCGCCAAATCTGCGACTGGTAGAGGCTTCCGCTTGGGTAAAGGCTTCAAACAACTTATCCCGGTTCGCCTCACTAATACCAATGCCTGTATCTTGCACCTCGAAGCGCAACATGACCTGGTCATTGTTTTCAGAAAGCACCCTGGCGCGCAGGTTAATGCTGCCATGATAGGTAAACTTGACGGCGTTACCGGTGAGGTTGATTAGAATTTGGCGTAGGCGTAATGGATCCCCTCGCAAAGGCAACGTGTCCAGGCGCGGGTCGATTTCTTCAATCAGTTTAAGCCCCTTGCTGTCGACACGATCGACCATCATGTTGCTGACATGATTTATGGTTGCGGAAACTAGAAAAGTCGTTTCTTCTAGCGATAGTTGTTCGGCCTCGATTTTGGATAAATCCAGAATGTCACTGATAAGGTGATTTCCGAAGAATATTTTACCCATTTAGGATAGAATTTCCTTATCATTTCACTTGTTGAGTACGAACTTTGCAATCCACCACTGAAACCTCTCTCTTACCCTTGAGTGCATCTCAAATCGAAGACTTAAAATT
>CAIMEB010000178.1 GCA_903839855.1 uncultured Methylococcaceae bacterium | reverse complement strand
CGCCAAACTGCGTTGGAATAACGGCTCGGCTTCGGCATAGTTGCCTTGGTCTTGATACAGCACGGCTAAATTGTTTAAACTAATGGCAATATCAGGGTGATCTTTGCCTAGGGCTTTTTCCCAAATAGCCAAACTGCGTTGGAATAACGGCTCGGCTTCGGCATAGTTGCCTTGGGAGCGATACAGCTCGGCTAAATTGTTTAAACTGTTGGCAACATTAGGGTGATCTTTGCTTAACGCTTTTTCAAAAATCGCCAGGCTGCGTTGATATAACGGCTCGGCTTCGGCATAGTTGCCTTGGACTTTATACAGCACGGCTAAACTGTTTAAACTATAGGCAATATCAGGGTGATCTTTACCTAATGCTTTTTCTCGAATCGCTAAACTGCGTTGGGATAACGACTCGGCTTCGGCATAGCGGCCTTGGGCTTCATACAGCAAGGCTAAATTGTTTAAATTATTGGCAATATCAGGGTGATCTTTACCTAATGCTTTTTCTCGAATCGCCAAACTGCGTTGGAATAACGGCTCGGCTTCGGCATAGTTGCCTTGAGCATTATATAACACAGCTAAATTATTTAAACTGGTGACAATATGGGGGTGGTCTATGTCTAACGCTTTTTCATAAATCGCCAAACTGCGTTGGTATAACGGTTTGGCTTCAGCATAGTTGCCTTGGGCTTTATACAGCAAGGCTAAATTGTTTAAACTGGTGGCAACATCGGGGTGGTCTTTGCCTAATGATTTTTCCCGAATCGCCAAACTGCGTTGGTATAATGGCTCGGCTTTTGAATACTCGGCTTTTGGATACATCAAGAAGGATGCTATTTTATTAATTAAAACCATCGCCTCTGCATGGCTGATTTTTAAATCGATAAGCCATTGTGTACACTCAAGCCCGCTCAGTAAAAAACGCTCATAGTGTGACCAATCTTTAAACTCAGCATCTGCTGGCAACGACTGGTTCATGGCTATAGCAGCTTTCTCAAGCCATTCTATTTTTGTGTCTTTATTCATGGATGCACATCCCTAACCACAACTTGCACTAACCGATGCACCGTAAACAAACGATCTGGAATACGCTGTATCAACGAGTAATCTTTTAATGCGGCTAAGGCTTTATTGATCTCCAAAGGTTCATAACCGGCAAATAGCTCCTCAGGAATACCATCAGGATGCAAAAAAGCACTCATACATAATATATCCTCGACTAAGGCACAACGTTTTTGAGCCTTTTCTAACGCCAGCAAAAAAGTTTTATAAACAGACTCAGGATGATCATGATCACGGCTAGAGTCAAAACCGCGATCGTTGAGTAAGGTCACTGCGTGGTGACGAAAAAGCTCTAAATAACCCGCTAAACCACAGCCCGTTTGCTCAATATAAGCACCGGCCTGATCAATGGCTAACGCTAAACCGCCTAATTCATGACTTAAGGTTATTGCGGTTTGCCAGTCAGCCTCAGACACCGAAGGACGTACCTGTCCCACCGTGGCAAAAGTCATCTGTGTCAGTTTAGAGCGTCGTAATAAAAGCACGACCCCCGTTTCATCATCAAAACAACCCAACTCAACCGCTGGTATTAGACCGGTCGCCTGGGCACGGGTAGTATACAATACTTGCCCATGAGCATCAGTGGGTAATAAGTCTTTAGCCGCAGTTAATAAGGCATAGGTTTCTGCATTATCAAAAATCAATAACCAGCCGGGATGCTCTGTCAGCCATGACTTGACGGCGAAAATTTGTTCATCCAGCTTTTGAAGCTGACTCCCTATCAAAGGTGCGAGTTGTCCAAAACTCGTGCGCAATGAATCAAGGCTTTCAGCGGATACCCACAACACTGCCACATACTCATCTTTATAACGATGCGCATATTCAGCGACCGTTTGAGTTTTACCAACTCCGCCTAAACCGCTTAACGCGGCAGCCTTGGCAGAGGACGTTATGACCACTTCATGTTGTTCATGCAAGGTCTTATGCAATGTGTCTAAAATAGCTTCGCGTCCGGTAAAGACGGGATTACGCGGAACAGGCACGTTAAAAATTGCTGGCGTTGGTTTGCTATTTCGTATTGGATTACCCGCAACAGGATTAATCGGTGGCAAAATAAGTGCCGCTTCTGGTTGCGGTTTGATAGCTAAAGGCTGTCCCGTGAGTTGCCGATACAATAACTCATAGCCATCCGGTTGGCTTAAGTCATAACGGGAAAAGGATTTTAATGGCGTAGGAATAAACTGGCTGTCTTCCGTAGCAAGCAGCACACAAATAAACTTTTTATTACGACTATCGTCATCGTAAAGCATTTGAGTGCTTAACAGACTTTCCCATTTAACCCCTTGGCCGATACCTTTTGGCTCCTTACCTTGCCAACGATTTAAATACGTTTTTGTACAGATCACCAGCACATAATCCGCTGCGTCTATTTGCCTTTCCATCCATAAAGGAAAGCCTTCTTCGGGCGCACCATTAATATATTGGTCAAGTTCACAATCAATGTCATGAAGGTTAAGACGGTCTGCCAAGGCCAACACGTCTCTACAATGTTGAGCTGAGTCACGACTATAAGTAATGAATACTTTTGGCTTTAGCATAGCAATTTAACCAGTCTATTTTAGGTGCTATCAATGAATCCAGTGGCCATCCACCCAGCCCACAAAAATAAAAACTCGTCAACGAAATCCAATATCATGCGCTAGCTAAGGGTCGGAAAACAAAATACCACAAAAATATAAAGCAACGCAAAAGAAAAGTGTTGTTTAATCGTTGGAAAACGTAACATCACCTTCTAGTCTTATCAGTACAGCATGAATCACCGACAACACCAAAATTCTCAAGTTAGTCTTTAACGGTTAACGTGAACAACTTTAGCAGGTGGAAAACCGTTAAAATAAGTAGAAGTGGCTCCGCTATACGCACCAATATTTTTGCTGTATAAAAGATCGCCTCGCTCAAGTACTGAAGGGAGTTCTTCAGTCATTGAAATCACATCAAGTCCGTCACAGGTTGGACCAAATACGGTACATATTTCAGTAGGTCCCTCTTTTTTAAAGGGTTCAAAATGATATTGACAATGGTCAAAAATAACGCCTGAAAAAGTGTGATAAACACCATCATCAATGTAATAACACAGCTTGCCATGACGAACGGCTTTACCAATAATCTTTGATACAGCGGTGGCAGCGGTAGCAACGATAAATCGACCGGGTTCAGCAACAATATCTACTCCACATCCAACTGGGAAGAGTCGGTCTAGTTCAGTATTAATTCTTTTTGCCAATTCGCTGAACGGTTTAACTGATTCATCATAAGGCGCCGGAAAGCCTCCACCGATGTCCAATAAATCCATTTTATCGTAGCCACGTTCTTTAACTTCTTTAAATATCAGTGCGGCAAGATTGATAGCTTGCATGTAGTTTTCAAAATTGGTGGTTTGGCTACCGACGTGAAAACTTAATCCCTCTACAAGCAGGCCAGCCTCAATGGCTTCAAAAATAAGCTCAAGTGCTTCATCATGAGCCGCACCAAACTTTGAAGATAACTCAACCATAGCACCCGCATTCGAAACCCTTAAACGGAGAGCAACACCAGAATCAGGCGCACATTCTTTAATCTTACGAATTTCTTCGCGATTGTCGAAAGTAAGCAATGGCTTATATTTGTTCAGTTTCTTTAACGTATCATCGGCTTTGATCGGATTGGCATAAATTACATTCTTCCATAGCCAGTCATATTGCTCCTGTTCGGGTAACTCTTTTATATTTTCGTAAACAATTTCAAACTCTGCAATTGAAGAAATATCAAAGCTGGCACCTTCTTCAAACAGCGTTTTCACGATCACTGGATCTGGATTGGCTTTTACTGCGTAATAAGCTTGAACTCGTGGCAGATTCTTTTTAAATGTCGCATAGTTATTGCGTAGTTCGGCATGATCTATTACAAACAAAGGTGTGCCGTGGGTTTCAACGAGTTCTTGTAGCGTTTCTTCAGTAATCATGGGTATTTGTTTTAATGGTCGGTTCTGTGATGTTTTAGGGATTTATGATAACTAGGTAAGATTAAGGTTTTATGACATTGCCAACAAACCAAAAGTTTAACCTTTATATTGTAACCAATTATCAGACGTTTTCATAAATAACATTTTCAAATAAAAATAGTATAAAAATCCGCACATACAATAGCCTGCATAGTGTATGTGCGACTAACTACATACCGTGTAACTATTCTTTCCAGGGCATAATAGGTACCGTTGATATGCTGTTAGCTGGCGCACCTTCGATTAATTTTCTACTGATAGCGACATAGACCAGGGTGTTGCGTTTAGCATCGAACATGCGCGTTACTTTGGTTTCTTTAAAAAACAATGAAGTATCTTCGGTAAAAGCAGTTTCCTGTTCGGGTAAGGTGCCTTTTATAGCAATGGGACCAATTTGACGGCAAGCAATAGAGAATTGTGAGGGATCTTCAGCGACACCTAGGGCACCCGAAATGCCTCCAGCCTTGGCTTGACTGATATGGCAGGATACGCCCTGAACTTTAGGGTCATCAAACGCCTGAACACAAATTTTATTATTTGCACCGATCAGTTTCCAGGTGGTTGTTACACAGCCAATATCTTCTGCATATACTGAGGGTGCTAACAATACAAGTGACAAGGTACTATAGAGTAGTGATTTTTTCATGGTAGTTTGCTAAATTTAATGAATAACGGTTTACTGTTTAAGACGCACTTTGCTGAGCATTTTATTGTAGAGATTATTAATACCCGTCGCATTAATAATAATCAAAAAGGGGATGGCAATCCCTAATAAGGCACTCAGAAATAACACTGACCAGGTTAATTGAGTCCAGTTCACAGGATAAACATCAGCTTTAACGGGTTTGGTAAGGCCCGGAATACTGGGTAAATCACCATCACCCCCATCGACTTTTAACTGAGCCTTCATGCCCTTTTCCATGTGTTGTGGTAACTCACAATGCACCAGATAGGTTTTCTTTTGACTGGGCATAATCAGAGACGCTTGTAACTGACCTTCTCCATACAGTTCTAAATGAAACATACCTTCTGGATATAAATAACCGGGTAAACCATGAATCATCAGTTGATGACGAATTTGATCGTCATTAATAAAGGTAATGTTAATTTTCGCACAGGGTTTAACATCCCATTCTTGCTGGTCAAAGGCGAACATTTTGCCAACAAACTTAAGCGCATGTTTTTGTCCGGCATGGATGGTAATATCTACATTTTCTGAAATCTTCGGACAGTCACGCGGCAGTCTATCGGTATTGGCATTCATGATCATACCTTTTTCATCCATAATCATACCGCCGTGATCCATCGCTAAACCTGACTGTAGATTACCTAATAGGATTAGACTAAGTAGTAATGCTCTCATCGTTGTTGTTTCCGTTTATAAATGACGACACTAAACACCAGTAAGCCGATGATTAAGCCAACAGCCAACCCAAATAGGACGATTTGTAAATACTTGGGTGACAATAAGCCTGCATCACCGAGTAAAGGCGCATAAGGGCCTTCTGCCCATACCGCTTGTTTTTTAGCATAATAGTCTTTGTTAAATACCTGATCAAATAACTGATCATGCATTTTTGGCATACCCTGTTCATCAAGAAATTCTTTATAGGCCAGAATAGCAATATTGCCGCCCGGTTCCATACCATCGGTAGTTGTGCCAGTCGGCACATGATCATGAAACATCCATAAGCCGGGGCCATAACTGTTCAGACCATTATTTTTAGTTTGTAGATGTAGGTCATTCCGTTGGGCAGGCGCAATATCAAATACATCACGGGTGATTTGCTGAGCGGAGGTTAAATCCACGCCATCCAAAGCGGTAACTGTGGCTTTATGACCATGAATATGAAGCGCAATCGATGAGCGTTGTAAGTTTGCGATGTGCAGTTTTATGTCTTCATTTTCTGAAGCGATAATCATCGCGTCACGCAAGGTGTAAGGAAATGAATGACCGTTTAACAAGAAGTAATTCTCAAAAGATTCGGTCATATTATAGTCACGACTCATGCGTTGCGCGATTAAGCGGGGGTCATTGGCCTCCTGAATGATCTTTGCCAGTTTTTTATCAATGGATTGATAATGCAGATCATATTCTTGGGAATAAGTCTTCTTAATCAACGCAGATGGATGACGTACTTGACCCGCGCCGATGTTAAAGGTTTGCAACTCGTTATTGGGTTGGTTCTCTTCAACAATGAACATGCCACTGAGTCCCATCATAAAATGCTGGGCGGTTTGCACGTGACAGTGATAAAGCATGGTACCGGCGTGTCGAGGCTGTATTTCATAGGTATGGCTTTTACCCGGAAACACGGCGTGTTCTTCCATACCATCATTTTCTTCACCTTTGTCAGTGACCCAAGTATGATCAACACCGTGCAAATGAATAGTGTGTGGTAAGTAATGGGTATTTTCAAGGGTAATATAAACCTTATCACCTTGCTCGACCCTGATAACAGGGGAAGGGGCTCTTAATAAGGGATTGGCAACCACAGAGTTAAAGTTCTTCAGAGCCATACCACGGGATTTAGGCGCATAAACCCAAAGCCCGGGCTGAATGCCGGGCGCAATATCAAAGGTATTGATTAAAAACTCACCATCCGGCGTGGAGCCATTCAGCTCTACGACTTCCAGTTTGATATGAATCACATCAGGATCACCATCATTATCCACGTCGTCGGTTAGGGTGAGGGCATCTTGCGCCAAGTTAGTCTGCATCAACGTCGCCATTGATATATTGTTAGTGCCTTTAACAGAGGCCACCACATCATACGGATTGTCAGGCTCACAAGCGGGTGCCGCCTCTATGCTAACCCCGTCTATTACTTGTGCCGGTCGCCATTCCGGGTGTTCATTAGAGCAAGGCTTAATGACACTGGTATTGTCTTTTGAACCCAGGAAAACAGTGCCGGGTGGTGTAATATCCGCTTTATCCTGTAAGCTGGGTACAGTAACAATGGCAAGGGAGACTAAAGCCAAGAGCAGAGCTATCAATAGTAACGCGCGTTTTAAGGTCATCTTTGGATTAAACAGTGTTGAATAATGATTGCTATTGTAATAGTCATAGAGCCTATTACCTAATATGAAACAAAATTATAACGTTATCCGATCTTAACGCCGCTTTCTAATATGCCAAGTAATAAACCCTGTACTGATTAATAGTAGCGGTATGATGATTAAAAAACCAAAGCTCATTACGCTAATCTGGGTATCCGTTAATTGCAAAGATTTATCATGGGTGTTTTTTGCAGGAATATTGATAAATCGGTCTTCATGAATTAACCATGCTATAAGTCTAAGGCTTAAATCAAGGTTACCCAACGTATTAATATAAGCATTAGATAAAAAATCACCATCACCCATAACAACGATACGTTGTTGATTTTTTGCTGTTGTCGTTCGAGTTAATGTATAAGCAAATACAAGGGGCTTAGGTTCTGACGTTGACGTTTTAGTGCGGGGGCTATTATTAGCGTTTCGTGTTGTTAACGATGATTTTGGTGAGCTAGTGAGTAGTTCATCCACCGTAAAATCAGTCTTTCCTGTTTTCTCTAAGGCAGCGGCAATAGGGAACAGCGTCATCGTTTGAAGACCCTGAGTAATAGGGTGTCGCTGATATTGGTTAAGTACTAAAAAGCTCGGATCTTTGATGCCATTAACCTGAGTATTCTCATCGACAATAACGCCTGGCTGTTGTTTAATCCCCAACGTTAGCAGTAAGCCATTAAGGTCTGTGCTGTCGGGATCATTGACAATCAGAATGTTACCACCTTGCTCAATAGTGTGCTGAATCGTGCTTATTTCATTAGACAGTAGCGGCACCTTAGGCGCGGAAATAATCAACAAGGCAGTGTTATCAGGCAGGGTAGAAGGGGTCGTCAGGTTAACTGTTTGGACATTTATTTTTCTCTGAGCTAATGCTTTGGCTAATAAGCTCACATCCGTATTCGTGTTTCCTTTCGGTGAGCGCTCGCCATGACCACTTAGAAACGTTACCCAGTGTTCGTTTGCATTGGCTAACTGGAGCAAGGCATTGCTTAGCGTTGATTCATCAATGAAGCTTAGTTTTTCAGTGCGGCCTTGATATTCAACCAGAATGACTCCTTCTGGGCCGATATTTAAATCCCGGGCTTTTTCAGGCTCTAAATCAGGGTCTATAAAGCGTAGACTTAAGTTGGCTTTGACTCGAGTATAACGATCAATCAGTTGAGCCACTTGTGCTCTAAGTGACTGGCCTTTTTTTATATAAGCCGTAATCCTGACCTCATCCGGCAGAGCAATCAGTAGTTGTTCGGAGACCAGGGACAAGGTATTACTGGCGTTGTCTGTTATATCTGTTTGCAGACTGTATTGGGTTGTCAGCCAACCCAGCGTACCTAAAATACCCAGTAACAAAAAAGTTGTTAAGGTGGTTTTTAAGCGTTGTTGTTGATGAAAGCGCCAGGTGAACTTCATTTCTGAAAACGCTCATTCGCCAGACAGCGGATGCTCAACAATAGGAATGTAGCAATGAAGAGCACAAAATAACAAAGATCCATCGAATTGATTTGTCCACTTTGAATAGTCTGAAAATGTCTAAGAATCGATAAATACTCAAAGAGTTCACTGCGTTGATCTTTGATGTTATTGGTCCAGTCTAAAATCCATAGCAACAGGAGAATACCTATACTACCTATCGCGGCAACGGTTGGATGTCCGGCTATCGTGGACATAAAAAGTCCAACGGCGTTAAAGCCTGCGACCAATAGACATAAACCCAATAAATTAGCGAAGAATTTACCCGTATCAAGCTCTCCCCCCATGAGTAAAGATAACGGCATAAAAGCTATTAGCATCACGATTAATAATAAAAACAACAAGGTTCCTAAGTATTTTCCGATGATAATGTCGCTATTGGAAATAGGGGCAGATAGCAGTAATGATAAGGTTTTGTTTCTGCGTTCTTCACAAATAAGACGCATGGTTAATAAAGGGGTGACAAGTAACAAAATAATACCGGCATTACTGAATACAGGTGTAACGACAATATCGGTTAAGCCAGGCGCATCTTCCATACCCGCTAGTTTTGTCTGGATGAGAGTAAACGTCTCAACCTGATTTAAAAACAGATACCCTAAGATACCCTGTAATACAGCTAATATCGTCCACGCTAACGGCGATAAGAACAGGCTTTTAAATTCGCGAGTGGCTATGACTAAAGCTATGCTCATGATTCAACTTGGGTTAAAGCCAGAAAGATATCTTCCATGGATTTTTTTATAGGTGTTATTTCTTCCAGGCCCCAGCCTTTAGCAATAATGGTTTCAGTGATCTGATGGATTGGATTACCGGTCATGGAATAGTGTATCTTGAGATGATTATGAGCTATTTGTTCAATACGGGTAATATCAGGAAGGACTGATAAAACAGCAATATCAACAGGTAATCGAGTGATGACTTGAACACCGCCTTGGCGCATTGTTTGGTTTAAATCCAGAATACTTTCATTAAGAATAATATGGCCTTTATTAATAATCTGTACGTGTGTACAGGTTTCCTGGACTTCAGTCAAAATATGTGTTGATAAAATAATGCCATGCGCTTCGCCCAGTTCTTTAATTAACGTCCGAATTTCTTTGATTTGTATCGGGTCAAGGCTAGAGGTAGGTTCATCAAGAATAATCACCTCTGGATTATGCAAGATCGCTTGAGCAATGCCCACACGTTGTTGAAAGCCTTTTGATAAATTAGCAATTAAACGCTTTGAGACGGCTTCTAAGCCACAACGTTCGAGTGTTTTAGTGATAATGGGGTTAATCGCTTGCGAGGTAATACTTTGTAATTGGGCGCAATAGTATAAGAACTCATAAACGCTTAGGTCTTTATAGAGCGAGGGGGTATCAGGTAAGTAACCCAGGCTCCGTTTGGCTTTGAGTGGCGATGTTAATAAATTAAAGTCGTTGATTTTAATGAGACCCGAACTGGGTGCTAAATTACCACTCAGCATTTGTAGGGTAGTGGTCTTACCCGCACCGTTGGGGCCTAATAGTCCGATAACCTGACCTTTGTCTAAAGTAAAGCTAATGTTATTAACGGCGCAATATTGACCGTAATATCGGCTTAGACCGTCGACTTCAATCAGGCTTGCCATAGTTGGCTGAATTAGATTTTTTTTAATAAAGCATGTACTTCAGCCTGAATTTTCTTTCTATAAAATAAGAACTTCCAGCGAGTACCACCACATTGTCGCCATAAGATAGCTGAGCGTATCCCCGCGAGCAAACAGGCGCGTATTTTACTAGCGACTTCGGTTCTTGATAAGTAATTCTGCTCACCATTAATCATGATTCTAGGTTGAAGTGTACTAACGGTGTTTTGGTATATTTCACTAAGATTAGCGAATACATTCTCATGTAATAAACCAAAGTGCTCACTTTGAGACTGTGCTTTAATCACACCTGTTTGAATAATCTTCAGCAGGTTTTTATGTTCGCTAAGCTGGTTTTCAAGAAAAATTAATGAGGCTGAGTAACGTGCTTGTTCAGGATTAACAATTTTATAACCTGTCATCTGAGTGTTTAGCTGTGTTAATCCCAGACTCAATCCTGATAAGCTGCCGTAGACATCAATCACACTGTCAGAATCAATTTTCAAAATACTGGCAATGCTGGTTTCTAAAGCAAGGGAGTCACAACTTCCTTTTGTGGCTAATTGTTGAACCAAGGCAGCGGCTTGAGCAACACCGGCAAGTGCAATGGTTTGATTAGTAATGGTGTTTAATTGCATTGTTACTCTAAATCCAGGTCATTTAGTTGATTATCTTACCAATGAACAAATATATTGGTTTAATAGATATTTAGTGATGGGAACACTATTATATTATTTTAAGTTGTATCATGAGTAACACATTAAGTAAATATGATATAAAATCAAAACTTTTATTAATAATTGGTGATTAAAATGATTGACTCTGACGTGTTAACCGTAACTGGAATGAAATGTGGTGGTTGTGAGGCGAATGTAACTGCTAAATTAAGTGCAGTCGACGGTGTTATTTCTGTGGTTGCCTCATTTAAAGAAAATGAAGTGAAAGTTGAGTATGATACGGAGAAAACCTCGCTGGACGCTATTGAAGACATTATTACCGATGCAGGTTTTAAAGTTAACTAGCCTATAGATGATGTGACTGTGTCAAGCCTTGATTAAACGGTTGATTGGGGGGGTACGATGACTTGTATCATGCTTCCCTAGAATACGATGATAGCTTGGCTTTTTTGTCGCCAGAGCGCATCGCTGATTTGCTTGAAAAAGCGCAACGTGTCGTTCCCTCTACCGACTCGAAAACACTAAGTCTTCCAGAAATCTGACAATTTCCTCTTCATTTTTATCTTGTCCAAAGTCGGTCAGGGAGGGTAGGTTGTTCATAAAGAAATTCTGGAAATGGGCCATTTCAATAATAGTGGACGCTAATGACTTCGGGTATTTGTAATCGGGATTACATTCTAAAATCATATTGCCGATTAATGCACAAAGATCTTTATAGGGTTTAAACAAGTGATCTTTGTTATCTTCTGATACCCGTTTAGTCAGATAGGCTTTGGTGCCTTCGGTAATAATGATTTGATGCAGAATACTTTCATCGACGTAAAGCGTGCTGTGATCGTTTTCCACAGTAGTCGCCAATAATTTAATCACCTGCTTTAGCTTAACAGTCGGGTCTTTGATATTGTTGGTTTGAAAGGTAACCTGATATTCAAGCCAACTCCAATACCATGCAGTCAGATAGATCAGCAAACGGTGCTTGTTTTCAAAATACCGATAGATACCTGCTTCGGTTGTACCAATATCTATGGCCAGTTTTTTAAAGGTAAAGGCTTCAAACCCGTTACTGTGAATTAACTGAATACTGTGCAGAATGATTTTTTTCCCCAGTTCGGATTGCTCCGGATCCCTGAGGAATAATTTTTCATTCATATTAATCTTTAATTGTATGTCCATGGTAAAAAGCATAACCGAAAGTTTTGCAATTTGCAAAGATAGTGTTACTATCATCCAAGATTTATTTACTATTTTTTTCTGACTTCCAAAAGAAACGCTAACGAAAGTTGGCCAATAGTATTTTTGTTTGAGGATAAACACTATGAAAAATTCTATAGAGTTACATAGCAATAAAGATGAATCATCAGGGTTTTTGCGTGGCGCCGTCATGTGGCGAGGTTCGATTACACCACGCATATTACCCAGTCTGCTGTTATTGACTTGTTACTGTTTACTCATAGTTGCCGTAGATCAATACTGGCGACCATTATCACATCTTGCTGTGACTCCATTTGAATATACGGGCGTAGTACTTGGTATGGTTCTGGTATTTCGAACAAATACCGGTCACGAACGCTGGTGGGAAGCTCGAAAATTATGGGGGGGTATAAATAACCAAAGCAGAAATCTCGTCATTCAGGCTTTAAATTACAGTAAAGATTTAAATGACAATCCTCAAGACAGGCAGTGGTGTAAAGAAATGGTGAACTGGACTATTGCATTTTCTTTTGCGGCAAGAGAATACTTACGGAATAGCAATAACTTAGATGAGTTAACCGATTTACTCAGTCAGCAGGATTTTGAGGCACTGAAGTCTTCTGGTCACATGCCGCTATTTGTTGCCAACAAACTGGCGTTTTTATTACAACAGGCTCGGGTTACTCATCAGATAGATGGCTTTGTTTTTGAAAAACTAGAAGGGCAACGTATTTTGCTGATTGACCACATTGGCGGCTGTGAAAGAATCCTTAAAACACCTATGCCATTGGTTTATGCTATTAAAGCTAGACGATTTATTTTTATTTTTTTGTTATTACTGCCGTTTTCATTAATTGAAAATTTAGAGTTCAGTGCCGTATTTATTTATTTTTTAGTCGCTTATCCATTGTTATCTTTAGATAGAATTGGTATCGAGCTACAAAATCCTTTCAGCACTAAAAATTTAAGTCACTTACCTTTGCACTCTATTTGCGACAGTATCAAACTAAATTGCCTGACGTTGTTGGAGCAGCGGCAACTCAGTTGAAATCTTAAAGAACGATTAAACAATTATAAACCGGTTTGAAACATAACACTTTTCAAGGCATAAAAATGAAAACGTTAACCAAAGAGATGCAAGCCGCCATTTCGCCTGCAATGGCATTGGAGTTATTAAAAGAAGGTAACAAACGCTTTGTCAATAACCTTAAAGTAAACCGTAATTTGCTGCAACAGGCTAATGAAACGTCTGACGGACAACATCCGTTTGCGGTTATTTTAAGTTGTATTGATTCGCGTACCTCGGTTGAGCTGATATTTGACCAAGGATTGGGGGATGTGTTTAGTGTGCGGATTGCTGGCAATATTATTAACGAAGATATTCTGGGTAGTATGGAATTTGGTTGCAAAGTGGCGGGGTCAAAAATTATAGTGGTGTTAGGTCATACCAAATGTGGCGCTATAAAAGGTGCTTGTGACCATGTGGAAATGGGCAACCTGACCGCACTGTTAAGTAGTGTCTGAACGGAAATGCTGTAGACCATATAAATAAGGGGCTACAGACAAAATAGTGAATCGAAGATTTACAAAAAACTTGAAGAAATGATGAGGTTTCGGTAACGGTAACCCTGTAAGTGCCGCCAAACATCACTTT
>CAIMEB010000177.1 GCA_903839855.1 uncultured Methylococcaceae bacterium | reverse complement strand
GTGTGCAGTTTGCCTCTGACGATAATGCGTCCTTTGGTAAAACTCACCTCTCGACGTATTTGCAAACCTTCATCCCAACCCGCTTTTATCAAGGTGGGTTTAATAAATTTGGCACAAATATCTGACTCGCTTAAGGTCTTTTTATCCATAAATTGTGGTTGCTTGTTTTGGGTGCAGGGAGTGATTTTGATAATAATGTTAGCGGGTGCATATTTGCGGGATGTGTGAGCTGATCCGCTGGCTGGGTTGATTATAGAGGTTATTGATTTAAAACCCAATGAAGATGTGATTTAAAGATTTAAAGATTTAAAGGGTTTATTATTTTAGCGATTCAATTCATAACGTTGATTGGGATTCGCCGAAATTGAATTAATAGAAGCAGCGAAGAAATGCTTTATAATAATGACAGAATAATGGTTATGTTTTTAAAGTCGGTCTCGAATCAGCTTACCGGAATATAGCGGCTTCAGGCTCTAGCTGCTTTAAAGAGCCTATCGTCTTAAACAACATGGCGAGCCCCAGAACACCATTAAAACACGGACGTAGACACGTTACCTAAACAAGATCTAACTTTAACAAATTAAATTCATGAAACTCAATCGAAATGAAAGTTGCCATTGTGGCAGCGGTAAAAAATATAAAAGATGCTGTTTATTTAAAGATGAAAAACAAATGGTGAGTCAAGCTATTAGTCAATCCAGCAAAGCCAGTAAAATCTCACCTGAACAAGATTCCCTTGATAACGCTATCACAGCAACTCTCACAGGAGAGTACACACAACCTGTTCGCTTATGTTACAAAGTTTATGATAAGCCGGCTATTCGTAACACAATATTTAAGAATATGAAGTGCATGTCTTATGATTCATCCAGTAGCCGTTGGCTTTGGTTATTTGATCATGAGGCAAAACACCTTGCCTTTAAAAAAAGTTATAAAGATATACCTAAGCACTTAAACCCAATTATTATTGGTTCGTTCTTTATTGAAAACGATGATGAAGTCTATCTCGATGTAAGATCGCATGAAAGAGCAGTCCATGCCATTGAGTTTTTTGATCGTTATATTCCCAGAAACATTGCCGAAATAACGGATGCTATTGTTTTAGGTCACATCATTACGCGAAAAGAATCGCCATTATTAAGCGATTTTAATAACTTCTTTAAAAATGTAACTATCGTTGATAAAGCAAAAGAGTTTGATGAGATGCTGGAGACGCTAGAGAATTCCACTGATAAAATTGATAATCAGGAATTTGCACTCAGTTTTCTTGCAAATAATTTAAAAAAATCGACACCTGACGTTCAAAGAATGAGAACGCGCTATTATGAAGAGGGCATAGATTCTTTTAGGAGAAGCTTACAATTTAACCAATTCGCCGCTTTAAATAAAGCTAACGGTAAAGAATTGACGAGTGGCGATATTATAAATAGGATGTTTGAAGCTCAATCTGATATTGATCATCCGGTTTGATTAACTAAATTACCTATTTCTATTTACAGGAATAACTGGAGGAATAACTGGGGTCAGAGTAAACTTAAATGCCTTGGCTGCGAAATACCGAAGCCTTATGGCTCGCAAGAGTCATAAAAAAGCCATTGTTGCCATTGCTCATAAATTGATTCGTATCATTTATTTTATGCTATCGCGGCATGAGCCCTATTGTGATCGCGGGGTCAATTACGAGGCCATGTCCGCCCAAAAAAATGCGCCACGCTGGATCAAGGC
>CAIMEB010000176.1 GCA_903839855.1 uncultured Methylococcaceae bacterium | reverse complement strand
GCAGGCGTCTATGAAAAGGGCGTTAAATTAGCCGTCGACCAGATTTGTGAACTTGAAGCAAGACTGGAGCGTTCAACAGCTTTGAAAGGGTGGGATATTACCATCTCGCCCAAACAGGTATTTTGAAAACGGCATTATCCCTTACATAATTTACATGAAATCGTCAATATGAATGGGTTCTTTGACTGGGTCTATCGTTGAGTTGTTAAAACCAAGGCTCGTAAATTTAAGATGTCAGTAGCACCTGATTTTATGGAACTGTTCGAGTGTCCTCAAGTACCCGTTTTAAATTATCCTGCTGAAGATATCACGCAGGATTTAATCGCTGGGTAAAAAGAGTGTTACCTTTCAGGTCTTTTAAGGCAACTATCATGGATTGATCCTGGCTATTGATATCCACTTGACCAAAATATTGCAGTCCAGACAATGGAGATAAATTTGGAGTCGGTGACGGTTTCTCAAAGATGATTTGTGGACCAAAAGTATTATCTAAAGCATGCGTGCCAAAACTACCCGCGTTTAATGGACCAGAAATAAACTCCCAGAATGGCTTAAAGTTTTTAAAGTTCGCATGAGTAGGCTCATAGTAAATAGCCGCGCAGTAATGTACTTCAGCAGTAAACCACACGAGGTTATTGATATTTTCTTGTTTAATAAAGCTAAGCAATTCAGCTATTTCAAACTCACGTCCTAGTGGTGGGCCGTCTCCATTAGCAAGATTCTCAAACTGAGGTCTGTTTTTACTATCAAAGCCATCATTAATTTCTAAGCCTAAAGACAAGTCTGCGGCAATAACCTTCCAAACAGCTTTAGAGTCTTTTAAAGCTGTTTTTAGCCACTGCAACTGTTCTTGCCCAAGATAATCAGTATCTGAGCCGGGTTGTGTTTGACGATTAAAACTATTACCGGCGCGGTAAGAACGCATATCTAAAACAAAAACATCCAGTAAGGGTCCATAAGAACATTGTCTGTAAATACGCTGACTGTCTTTGTCAGAAAAATAACGCATCGGAGCATATTCCATTGCAGCTTTAGTTCCATACTCTACAAGCGTATTGATGTTTTTCTCGACATACCTGTTATCAGCTTTTAAATCTTTTGTGGGTGACCAATTATTGGTTACTTCATGATCATCCCAAAGCCAAATATTGGGTACCTCTGCGTTAAATCTGCGTAAATTTTCATCCAATAAATTGTACTTATAACGTCCACGAAACTCGGAAAGAGTTTCTGCAACTTTTAACACTTCTGGTGTAACCAAGTTATGCCAAATCTCACCTGTTTCAGTAACGACTTGGGGTTTCATGGGACTATCAGAGTAAATATTATCCCCACAATGTATAAAAAAATCAGGTTGTGTTAAACGCATGGTTTCATAAATTTTCATGCCGCCAATTTCTGTATTAATGCCCCAACCTTGACCACATGTATCACCTGACCATAAAAATCGTATATCTTCGGCTTTATCCGGAGCTGTTTTAAATTTTCCATAAACCCCTGTACTCACCTGATTAGGGTTATTTAAATCTTGAAACATCACTTCAATAAAGACTTGTTTGCCAGCAGGTAGTTGAGTCAAATCTATCTTAGCTGTGTAATCGGTTTCTGCTAGTGCTAAAGGACCTTCAATTAAATGGAAATCTGTAAAGTCTGCTTTAAAACTGTATTTTAATAACATTTTACTAGGTCGGTCTGAACGACTCCAGATGATGGCTTTATCGGAAATGACATCACCAATTTGAATGCCATGAGTTACTTTGGGAAGATTTTTAATAACGGGTAAATCTATCGAAGAGGGCTGTTTTTTAATTCCGCAGCCATTGAGTAATAACTGCGTATAGGCAACTGCTATACTCGGCGCGGTCACAGATGCGGAAAATGAAAGAGGTATAATGCTCCAATTTACCTAAAAATATGACATGCTTAAAATCAAATTCACAGAGGCCGAAGTTGAACAGTTATACCAACAATTCATGGAACATCCTT
>CAIMEB010000175.1 GCA_903839855.1 uncultured Methylococcaceae bacterium | reverse complement strand
GCAATCTTGGCTTTTTGTGCCCCAGTAAATACCTTACGTTTGCTTTCACTCATTTTCTGACCTTTTTTCACGACAGGGTATATCTTAATCTATTGTCCTGATTTTGGGGTCCACTATAGCCCTCGCCTTTTGCTCAACCCAACAACATGCGGAGTACATGAGCGCACAATTTAATCAATTGGGTGCCAGTCGCGGCATTCAATCGGTTTGCTTACTGGGCAAAGACAGCATAGCCCGTCGAGAGGCTGCTATTCAACAGTTACAAGATGAAACTCATCCTTTACAAATCATCTGCTCCGTAGACATCTTTGGCGAAGGCATTGATATCCCCGCCGTGTCTCACGTATTATTTTTAAGACCCACCCAATCCTTTACGGTATTTTTACAACAACTGGGACGCGGCTTAAGACAACTGCCCGACAAAGACTATCTGGTTGCCTTAGACTTTGTTGGCAACTTTAAACAGTCTTATGTCGCCCGCTTAGCCATTAACGGCTACACCAGTGTCGAAGATTTTAAACAACACACTCGCAAACAAACCCAAGCTAAACAACTGCCCAGCGCCTGTTATGTGAACGCGGATACCGATGTACAACGGATCTGGGATGCAGAAATAAAACGCATCTTAACCCCTGCCAATAAAATAGAAATCTTAACCGCACTCTATGAAGAATTACGCAACAACCTGGACCGTTCACCCCAATTAATGGATTTCTTTGTAAACCCAACCAGTCCCGATCCCAGTGTCTTTATAAAAGAGAAAAAATTGGGTGGCAACTGGTTACGCGTCAAAGCCTATATGAACGACTTAAGCGCTTATGAAACCACTTTACTGGATAGCCCCGCTGAAGCCTTATTACAACATATTGAAAAAGAACTCAGCCCCAGCAAATCCTACAAGATGGTGGTGTTAAAAACCTTACTCACGCTTAAGGGAACCACATGGAAGGTAGCCGATATTGCTTACTCTTTTTTAAACTATTACCTCACACATCCAGACCATCTTGCCGATTGGAATGAACTGGCTAAGACTGTAGAACCCGAGCAATTTCCCTTGAGTAAAGTGGTAGCGCATTTGATGAGAATGACTTTGGATAAAATGGCCAATACTGGTGGGGAGTTTTTTCAACTGGATAAAGCGTTGAAACAGTTTAGACTTCGGGAAGATTATCAAGCGTTCTGGGATGATGTTGAATTTAAGGAACTGTTAGCGGATCGGATTGATTTTGCTTTGGCGAGATATTTTTATCGTAGGGATAAAGGCATCTCATTGGTGTGAAAGAAAAAATATTTTCATTAATACGTTCTATATTATGTCTACCCCAAACAAATTGAAAACTGTTTTTTCATTAAAAAATCAAAAAAACCATACTTTTTTAACATTTCTTTTCTATTTTCATCCATTAAAATAAGAGTAAATCCTTTTTTATCATTACCCTTGATAGCTTGCGCCAATTCAATAAAAGTTTCGTAATGCAGTCTTAAAACCTCTAATCTTAAGGCCTTGCTGTCTTCTGGATGAATATCTTTATGAACATAACCTAAACCAAAAAGTTTTATCATCTCCGCACTTCGTCGATAATGGTAAGAACCTTTAGGAATTGTTGGTTTTCTTTTAAGTTCTAAAATATTACCGACTTCAGTTATCCTAAACGCTAATTCAAAAAAGTCTAAAGGCTTTTCTTCCGCAGGATTAAATAGCAATGGTTGCTCACAGCGTGTATCTGTTATTGTTTTTGCTTTAGTCGCTCGTTTAGTCTCATCAAGCAGAGGAAACTTTGCGGCTTTATATCGGTTATTACAAAGACTGCACATCAAGATATAATTTTTTGGCTCACACTTTAAGCCTGGATACATATCATTGGCTTTAGGTCTAAAGTGGTCAATAGTAGCTGAATAAGGATGATTTGGAGATTCAACTAACTCCACTTCACAGATGGGGCATTTATTATTTGACACATTTTTATGTAAATCCTGAAATAGGCTCCAGTCACAATCAGAATTGCAATTAGGTGTTTTAAAGTCATTAAATTTAACAACCGTCTCATCATAATCAACATGAGAAAATATTCCACTCATATCAATCATCAAATAATCCCTTAAACTCACCTAATAATTTATTCATTTCTTCTGTTGATATTTCAGTTAGTTTATCAAAATCAATTTGATGATTTTCTTTGATAAATCGTAAAAAACTTAAATAATGCCTATCGTAAATAAAATTAGTCGCTAAGGTATGCCCTAATTCCTTTTCCAAAACGTCTAGTCTATCTTTATCTTGCCCCGTGAGTGCTTCTTGTGTTTTTAAGGTGAATAAGTCACGCAATTTACCCTTCATTTCTGCGCCCACTAAAGAACTTAAATGAAAATAATTTAACAAGGTTGCCGAAACATCTAAGTATTTAGTTCCGCCAGAATCTATCTGAACAGCATCAGTATCAACTTCTACACGCCCAATCTCATTAAACTTTCTATTCAACGCTAACAAAGGGTTATGTGTTGCAATAATAATTTGCACATTGTCATTTAGCCCCTTTAAGCTATCTAGCAGCATTGCCTGCCATTCAACGTGTAACGAAGATTCAGGCTCATCCATTAATAATATAAACGCCTTATCTCCTTGTAATATGACAGTTAAAAATATAATTAACAGTTGTTTTTCACCCGATGATAATTTAAAAATATCAACGCTTGTAGTCGTCTCATTAGCAATCAATTTAACTATTAAAGGTTTGTCTTTATCAGTCTCAATAAATTTATGAGTCTCTTTATAAAAACCATTAATAGCCTTTTCAAAATAATTTACCCGCCTAAATTTTTCTTTCTTAATGATGTCTACTTTTGTTTTTAAGTTTTTAAGCTGATTTAAATCATCTGTTTCAGCAGTGGCTATGTTTTTAAGAATATCATCTATCGCTAAACTATCAACGCTCGTTTCATTATCCAAGTGACTTTTTAAGACCCTTATGTATTCACCAAAATCGACTATTAATTTACTGAGTATGGTATCTAATTCCGTGCCTTCGATATTTTTTGAAACCGGCACATCAAATGTATTAATGAGTTGCACATCAACATTTGCAGCAGCACTGTTATTAGAAATCGTAATCTCCCTTGTGTTCTCGTTTTCATAAATCTTTTCAAGCGTTAACGTCACATAAGGATTTTCAAAATAATTAAAAATCGCTTTATCATGTGTAATGCACGCATAAATAAGCTTTAAAATGGTCGACTTTCCACTCCCATTTTTACCCAATAAAACATTAATATCCTCAGCTAACTCCCATGAGAAACTCTTATGCCCATAGATACCTTTTATATCTACTTTTTTTATAACTATCTTTTTTGCAGAAGCTAAGATCACCGCACCCGAATCTAACAACAAAGCTTTAATGTTATTTTTAAACTGATCAAATTTTTGATCGCTTTCTTTTTCAGGTAAACAATCTTTTAAAATATTTTCGACAATAAACGATTTTCTTTCCTTACTTGATCCCATTCCTTTTTTTTCAAAGGCCAGTTGCCATAAATGATTTTTATTGTCCTGAAAGTCAGCTCTAATGTAGGCCAACAGTTCTTTTGAAAATCGCTGTTGTATTAAACTTTTTGCATTATAAATATCAGCTTTTGTTTGATCGTCCCTTTTTAAAAAAACATCTATCTCATTCATAATGAACGTATGTATAAAAGCAATAGGCTTTAAATACTTATATTCTTCTTTATGATCATACATTCTCTTCGAAAAGGCTTTAACAACTGCCCAATGCTCACTATCCAAATCTTGTTGATAATTCTTAATAAACAAAGTTGTATCAAGATTTAACAACAGCGTTGAAAAATCATATTCTAAAGGCGTTGGTTCAGAGTCCTCAGCTTCGTTTATATCCTTCAATAATTTTTTGATTTGATTTTGACTAGCGACTGTAGTGCTGTTTAAATTTAAGCTTTCTAATCTATAGCAATCCTTGTTATCCAGTTCGAGTGTTATTTTTTTTTGCTTTAAGGCCGCTTTTAAGTTTTCCAACCTTTTTCTAAAAAAACTGTTTTTATCTACCTGTTCAATTTTGTCTACTTTTGAAAAGATTAATTTAAACTTATTCTTATACCCGTTTAACAAAATGGCTTCGATAACGGCCTGCCCACCGGAAATAAAAGGGTCATCACCTTTTTCGACTAACAATATTTGATCGCAAAAATCAAAATAATCATAATGCCTGGTTGATAGCGTATCTCTTTTTTCTTGGAGCGAATGCGCTATCCCTTCACCATCAATTAGCACTAATTCGAATGAGTCATTCAACCAATCGGCTAATAAATTACCTTCTATCCTTATATAATCAACTAATAAAGAGATAGAACCATACTCATTTTTTAAAAGTTCTTTATTCTTTTTTATAAAAGCATTCTTATCAATTATATTTTCGATACAGTAAAGTTTATCGCTAAAAAGCGTGTACTGATCACCGCAAACCTCATTAAAAAGCTGTTCAATGCCTTTTAAGATATTGTCTCTTAAAAAACTTATTTCAGTTTCTACCGCAGTATCAGAAAAAAAAGTTTCATCATCTAACCCTTTCTTTGCTACTAAGGGAATAATATGTTCAGCTATATAATCCTCATATTTTTTTAGTGCATCATTATTAACCATATACCGCAATCTAAACCGCTCATCTGATGATTCCTGTAACCTTTCGGGTATATAATCAATATCTGTTAGGCCTTTATTTTCTATGGCTTTTTGTATAGCATCTTGTATTAACTCTTCAATAGCCTCTATAACATCATCTTTTTGCTTAAGAATAAGAGTCGTCTTAAAAGGCAAATCACGTTTAATGACATATTCCGTTGTCGCAAGCGTTGTTCTTGTTTGAGTGGTAATCGGAAAACCTAGGGCAGATGTCCCCATAATATGGCTAACAATTGAAGTTTTACCCGCTCCAGTACTTCCCAATAGATAAATTCTTTTAATGTTTGCAGGTAAAGCAGGAAGAATGTCTTGAATTTGCTGAAATGATTTCACTTTATTGAATTTCCTAACTTAATGACATATTTGCCATTTCCATTGTTGGATTGCATCTGCAGCAACTGCATCAGTTAACCAGACGGCGTTTTGAATAGTTTTAACATTTTGATTTTTTGGCAGCTCTGGATCACAAAGTTGCTTACACATATCAAACATATTTTTATAAGGTATAGGATATTTACTATATAAAGTATTATTGCGATACCAAGCTAAATCTTTTAAATAGGATCTAACAAAAGCCATGTAAATATATTTTGAATAACTTAAGTTAAGTTCCATATTGACATACTCACGGAAAACATCAGATTCTACAATAATATTTTTGATATTCATAACATCTTGAATAGTTTGCATGATAGCTTTGATATCCATATTTACAAAAGCTTTCTCAGGCGTGGTATAAACCATTTTATCAACACGAACTACCTTACCTTCCTCTATTAAATTATTTATATAAAAACTTGCATGGCCAGTACTTTTACTTCTTAATCGCTCTGCAATTTCCTGCATGGTCATAGCAACTTTGGATTCATTAAGAGCATTTATAATTACATCTACTTGAGTAATTCGCTTTAAATCTGGATCAAGACTTACACTGTCTGAACCAGATTTGCCATTAAAATACAGCCCGTACTCTTCTCCATATTCTCTGATTAGGTAGCGAAGCGTATAATATTCAATTTCCCCTCGATCTAATGCTCTTTGATAATAGTCGTGTAAGTGCAAAGCATTTAATTTATTTTTTTCAAAATAATCTATTAAATTTTGCACAGTTTTAGGAATATCAAACGGCTCAAGATTGAGAAAGATTAAACTTCGAAATGTACCTAGATCACATAAATAAACATATTCAGAATCATGAAAACCACTTGCTGTTCTTGTTTCATTAAATAATGTTGAAGAATAACCCTTTTTATTCACTATCCTAACAATATCTTTCCATGGCAATCCATCTGGATAAGAGCTTAATGCGTGAGCAACGGCTTCTATTTTTCCAAGATTTTTTGGATAAATCCCTTGTTCAGTTATTTTTATTTTCTCTAGCTTTGCTAGTTCTTTAACTCCATTAATAGCCGAAGCTCGGCTATAACCATAATTTGACATTAGTTCATTAATGACTACTTCTTGGGTAATCGGTGATGGAGTATTACAAAACAATGGGTAGATAATTTTATAATTAACATTAGGAAAGATTATCTTAAGAATACTACCTTTCTGGACTTGACAACATAGTTCAATGAAGCTGTAGAACAACTTTTCTGTTGTAAAACATTTGGCTAGATTAGGCAATAAGGCAGTTAAATTCTCCGTCATTTTTTCGCGTATATTTGCCCACAACATTCTGGGTTGAATTGTCAAATGTAGAGGCAAATTAGTATTAATAGGTTGTTCAAGTTGGCGAATACGCTCCCTTGTCACCTTATAGCGATTTCCGATTATCTCAAGTGACTCATGTTCATGATTAAATCCCCAACGCGAAAGAGCAACATCCATTTTAATTTCATCTAATGTCCATAAATAGACTTCGACATCTTCTATTAAGATGTTATCTATGTCATTAAACTCAATCGAATAGTTATCGTTAAATAACATTGACTTCTGCGTTTGTTTTTCTAAAAAGCTGGGTAATAATTCCTTAAATTCAACTAGCTGATTAACATATTGTTTCCCTACAGCAGGTAGATTTGAAAAATAAAAAGGATCTATCTGAATAATGTCTTGTACGGTATTTACATTACCCACCGCTGTCGAAATTCTTTTTATAAGTCTTTTATATTGGGTCGATAGAGCAAGTTGATTTAATGGAGTTTCTAACTGATCCTTTGTAAGTGTGATCGGCGGTGATAATTCTACTATTTTGTCAAAATCACAGTTTGTCTGAATAATCTTTGTAAGTGAGATGGCACTTTGTAATTTTATTAGCGACTCAATATACAATTTACCTATGGCAGGTAAATTTGAAAACCTCGTAACGTCAATATCAATAATATCTTGAACCGTCTCGATATTATCAATTACCACTGAAATTCTTTTTATAAGCTTTTTATATTTTGATGATAAAGCAAGTTTGTTTATTGGTGTTGAAAAATCGTAGCTATTATCAGACGATGTAAAAATATCTTCTATAAAAGTCGTATTTGATCCTTGTTGTTTTTTTAGAAAAAATGGCAAAGCCTTTTTAAACTCAATCAATGTGTCAACGTATAGCTTTCCAACACCTTGACAGCTAGAAAAATAATTGGGGGTAAGCTTAATAATATCAGCCACAGTTTCAACATTAAATGTTTCGTCTACTGAATTAGTACTGCCATTAAGTCCAATTATTCGCTTAATCAATTTTTCATACTTTTCAGGCAACTTAAGTCTAGCTAAAGGTACTTCATAATATTCTGAAATATCAACTTCGGTATTTTCATCCATAAGACTATCCCTAATCATTTTTTAATTTGTCTTGCAAACAACTGAAAAATCGAAACTCCGAGTTAAATACGGATTTAATTTCCGCTCTATCTTTGTCGGAAAGCTTTAATAAATCTTGCCGAACTTTAATGATATTTGAATATTTTTCGATGATTAATGATTCGTCATTTCTCTTGGAACCTATTGAATCAGTGGACAGAACTGTTTCAATAGGTTCTTCAAAAGATTGAGAAAGTGATGAAATTGATTTGTTTTTTTCTGATAGATAAACTTCTAACTCATTTTCACCACCCAATAAAAACTTAACTTCTGGCTCAGAACAAGCAACTAAACCATTATATTGATTGGCTAAGCTAATCGCCTTAAATGTTGGGCAAATATGGTTTTGTTGAAAAAAAAGATGCGCATAATCCAAACACACGCTCCTGAAATAACTTTGATCATATTGCCCAGTTAATGACGCTTCTAAATAACCGAAGTATGAATCAAAATGCGTTGCTATCTGGTCTACTGTGATGTCCGTTAAAACAATCTCAAGTTCATGTAATTCAGGAATTTTATCGTGATCATTGTAAAACCGTTGTAATATTTCAATAGCTTGCATTCGCGATTTTAAGCGATATTGTAATTCTTCAATTAACTGTAAAACTTGTGCCGCCGATTGGCTATAATTCACTTCTAAAGAGGAATTATGGACGATATCCTTTTTATCCCGTATTGGTGCCTCTTCCCAATTTTCTTTTTCAATTGGAATACTATTTACTCTTTTTGTTAATTGATGGACTTCATTTAAGCGTTCTAATGAACCAACAAAATCTAACACATGAACAAAATCTTTATTAGGCGTTTTACGTAACCCCCTGCCTAATTGTTGCAACCATACCGTGTGCGATCCTGTATAACGCATAAAGACTAACAGATTAGTCTCTGGGATATCAACTCCTTCATTAAACAAATCACGTACCAAAATATACCTATAATTGCCTTCTCGAAAATCACGAATATTTTGCCAACGTTGTTGATCAGTCATTTTAGAATGGACAAAAGTTGCACTGCCAGCAGGAAAAAACTGAATCAGATAATTTATATGAGTAATACTCCGGCAAAATACAATGCCTTTTAGGTTTTCTATTTGTTTATCTTGTACGGTTTTTTCTATGATACGAACAACCTCTTCATCTTTTTTATGTAAAAAAAGCCGTTGGTCTAAGTCACTAATAGACATACCTTTATCAAGCTGATCTATACGCGATTGATCCAAGTCATCCAATAAGACTAAATATTTTGGAAATGCCAATTTATTATGGCGCAACGCCCAAGCCAAATCATACTTACCTACATGACCAGCTGCACCACCAAAGAAGGCTAATACATCTTTATTATCTTCACGGAAAGGTGTTGCAGTTAGCCCTAGTAATAATTTTGGATGAAAATGATTAACGACAGTGGCGTAAGTTATAGCGGGCGTATGATGGGCTTCATCGACAATCACCACATCAAAAGTTTCTTTTTCCAACGTAGATATTTTGCTAAATAGTGCCTGAACGGTAATCTATAATCTAATATAAAACAATAAGTTGTGATATAATACACATCTGAATATTAACTATCCTGATTCTGGCTTAAAACATGCTTATTTAAACAACTTATTGATAAAAAAGGCTTTATTT
>CAIMEB010000174.1 GCA_903839855.1 uncultured Methylococcaceae bacterium | reverse complement strand
GTTGTCATCATCGTACTCGATGGAACTCCAATAGTAGTTACCTGCAAAATTGCCAACTCCGATCTGTTTCAAATTAACATAAACTGAATTTAATTCTTCCTTTGAGGGCAAATGCCAATCACTATAACCATTTAATATTAACTCTTCACAAGCTGTCTTAGCAGAGTTCCAATCCAGATATTCGAGATCTGTGATTGCAGCTACTAAACCATGCCCATTTTCTTCAAAAACAACAAAACCACCATGCTTAAATTGTGAAACAACGCCTCTTGGCTTTACTTTATATCCAGTCATTTGTTCAATTTGTGAAAGTGTCCGTATATCCTGCCAAGAAAATGTAGCAGCTTGTTGACCTGTAGTTAAAAAGTTAATGGATTTGCCCTCATTATTATAGTTTCGACTACTACTAAAATCATGTATTCTACCTTCGCCATCGCCATTTGATTCATCCATTCCAGATTGCACTGTAAATAAACGAGTATAATAAGCCCACTGATTTGTAAGAGTGTTTAATGCATTTATACTACTTTGTTTTCTTAAATAAAAAGTTTTAGCAACTCCATTGTAATTAATGACAACAGGGAAAACGGCGGGAGTGTATTTTAAACTGTGTCAACCCACCCTGTGTGTCCTGCCTGCCCCCGCGGGGGCAGGCAGGACACACAGGGTGAAAAATTTTATAGCGTCTGCGGCATCCTATCCCCAAATATAATTATTAATTGAAGTGAGGTTAGGCTCCAATTTTGCAGCGAACTTTTCCAGCTATCCTCTATGCGGTCAGATGCAAGGTAAACCAATTTTAGCAATGCCATATCCGAGGGAAAAGCACCCTTCGTTTTTGTGACTTTTCTGATTTGGCGATGATAGCCTTCTATCACATTGGTGGTATATACCAATTTCCTTATGGCTGCCGGATATTTAAAAAAAGTGGACAATTTATGCCAGTTTGTTTGCCAGGATTTTACCACTATTGGGTACTTTTTAGTCCACTTATTGGCAAATTCAGCCAGAAATTCTTCGCCTTCTTCTTTTGTCAATGCCCGGTATATCTTCTTTGCATCGGCTACTACAGCCTTTTTGTCCTTAGAGGGTATATACTTCATCGTATTGCGCACCTGGTGTACTATGCAGCTCTGCACTTCAGTTTTAGGGTAAATAGTGGCTATTGCCTGCTCAAAACCGCTTAGATTGTCAATACAGGCGATTAGTATATCCGTTACGCCACGGCTCTGTAAGTTGTTCAGCACCGACAACCAGAATTTCGCACCCTCACTCTCTGATACATAGCAGCCCAATACCACTTTGTTGCCGTCTGCGCATACACCTAAGACGTTATACAAGCACCGGGTCGTCACATGCCCTTCGTCCCCTTTTACCCGGTAATACATTGCATCCAGCCACACTATCGGGTATACAGCATCCAGTGGCCGGTTCTGCCATTCCCTGACTTTAGGTACGATTCGCTCGGTTATTTCTGAAAGTACCGAATGACTTACCGATGTATCATACATATCCTCTATGTGCTTGCTAATATCCCGATAACTCATACCAAGACCATACAAACCTATTATCTTATCCTCAAGGGTATCTGCGAGTATAGTTTGTCGCTTTCTGACAGTTTCAGGCGTAAATGAACCATTTCGGTCACGTGGAGTAGATAGCTCAAAGCTCCCTTCTGAGGTCTTCAGCATTTTAGAAGTATGACCATTACGCCGGTTAGGATCTGGGTCCTCTTCCTCATTCAGATGGGCCGTAAGCTCCCCTTCAAGGGCTGCTTCTAATAGTTCCTGGAGCATCGGCGCAAAAGCGCCGCCTTTGCCAAATAAGGGCTTCCCTGACTTAAATTGTGATAATGCTTGTTGGCGGACTTCGTCACTCAAAGTGACTCCTGTATTGCGTCTTTTGGTCATGTTATCTGTGTTAAAGTTGTGACTAATTCTCAACTTTGACACAGTTTAATTTACGCCCTC
>CAIMEB010000173.1 GCA_903839855.1 uncultured Methylococcaceae bacterium | reverse complement strand
ACGTAAACACGTGCAGTTAATGGGTTAGTATCGCTGGCTATCCATTTTGCCAAGGCAGTTCTACGACCTGTTGAGAAACCAGTGGGTTTAATATCGGGTTTTTCTTCAGTGATCGCTTCAGGGAATGCCGGTTGAACTTCTTCAAGCTTACGCTCATGGTCTCCACCGAAAAACACATAACTTGGCGGTGCATCTTGATGACCTAACTCACTGACACCTGAAATAGTAGTTGATCCTGAAACAGGTTTAAGATCGTCAAATTTTTTCAACTCTTCAGTGAGCTCTTTGTACTCTTGTGCTTTTAATGCGATTTCTGGCGTGTAGTTTTTACTGTCTGGGCTGACGCTGGCGTCACGTAAATAAGCTACTAAATCATCTTCACTCGTTACATTGGCTAAACGATGATTCACCCAACGATCGTGAGCAGTCCATTGTTCTTTGGGTTTGAAAATAGAATCTCTACTGTCAGTCAAATAACGTTCGTTATGATACTTAAGCGCTGCTTCTCTGTAAGGTTCAATAATCGCTTTTTGTTTTTCACGAATTTCTTTGGTTGCTTCTTCCCATTTAGCCTGTTGTTTTTCGTACTTACGTTCAATGTCGCCTTTAACCGCAGGAATATTGTCAACCGCACTCACGTTGGCAAAGAATGACTGCAGTGAGTAATAATCTTTTTGGCTGATTTTGTCGAATTTGTGGTTGTGGCACCGCGCACATTCAACGGTTTGACCTAAAAGTACTTTACCGACGGTGTCAGTCATATCGGTAGTGATTTGGTATTTACGTTGAACCAAATCACGAGAGTTACTGTTATCAGGAAAGCCCGCCAAGAAACCTGTAGCAATCAAGCCTTCTTGTTTATCAGGTAAAATTTCATCACCTGCAATTTGCTCTTGAATGAACTGAGAGTAGGGCTTGTCACTATTAAACGCATTGATGACGTAATCACGATAACGCCAGAAATTGGGGCGGGTACCATCGTTTTGGAAGCCAGTACTGTCAGCGTAACGGGCTAAGTCTAACCAGCGACGTGCTTGACGTTCGCCATATTTGGTAGAAGACAACAAGCGATCCGCTAATTTTTCATAGGCATCAGGAGACGTATCGTTTACAAAGGTGGCAACATCATCTGGCGTTGGAATGACACCCCAAACATCTAAAGTAGCACGGCGAATAAATGCAGCACGATCTGCATCACCCGAAGGAGTTAAGCCTTTTGCTTCTAAAGCGGCCAACACAAAAGCATCAATTGGCGTACGTACCCAACCTTTATTTTTTACGTCAGGTTGTACAGGCTCTTTAACGGGTTGATAAGACCACAGTTTGGATTTTGCAGGTTGTTGTGCATCAGTTGCGGCAACGGTTTTGTTGTCAGTGGCTGGAGATGCTGCGGCGGTAGTTGCGGCTGGAGTGGCTGTTGCTACAGGCGCTGGAGTCGTTGTAGCAGCTGGAGTGACAGGTGCAGCAACTGTTGTTTCTGGTTGGCTGGCTGGAGCTGCTGGTGCAGCTTGTGCAACCGGTGCAGTTACCGTTGCAGGAGGGAGGGGTTTGCTTTCCGCTAAGGGTGTAGTGATAACGGCTGTGGGTGCTGATTGATTACCGATCGCGCTAACAGGACTATTAAAAGTATCAACTTGCTTGGTTGCACCTATTGAACTGACTGGATTGTTAAACAAATCAGTCGCGGCAATCGTTTCACCGGCTAGACTGCCAGCAAGACCCCATAAAATGGCTAAATATAATTTATTTCTCTTCATCGATTAACTCCAAAAATTAATGCGCTTAAGTGGTTGGTAAAACAACGCCTTAGTAAAATTATTGCTTGTTTTGTTCGGCTGGCTTTTCTTTAGGGGCAGGAATAGCCACCTTTGTTAGATGTCCGCCTTCTTGTTCATAATATTGAGCACCTAAATAACCGGCTACAGTAAAGCCATTGCTGGCTAAAATATCTGCCGCTTTACCTGAACGGCCTGAGTGATTTGATACTGTAACAATGTTTCTATCTTTAGGGATAGAACTTAAACTTTTCTCAAGTTGGTCGGCTTGAATACTCAAATAAACAGGGAATCCACCAATAGAACTGACTTCATCTGGACGGCGTAAATCGATAACCAGTATTTTTTCCGGGTTAGCGCTCAAGGCATCGAAATCGGCACGGTGAAGTTGTGTTGCTTTTGGTTTGTAGGCTTCTGTAGCAGGTGCGGGCGCCGCTTCCGTTGCATCAGCCGCATAAACGAATGGACTGGTTAACATTAATAAGATCAACAGCAAGTTAATAGGTTTATTCATATTTATTCCTGAATTGTTTAAGTATTTAAAAGCGCCCATTGAGCGGTATTCTATGCATTCGTATTGAATTAAGCAGATATTATGCCAATAGTTCATTAGTAAAAATTGTATTGTTTGTTTTTTCTGTATCTTATTGATTAAATAGAATAAAATTAAATAATATTTAAAATTGTCTGTTTTAATTAGCTATCTTTGTTTGAATACATATAAGGTGCTGCTGAAAACTCAACAGTCAATCATCAGGTTCTGTCTTTAAATAAACAGATGATTGATGCGGGGAGCTGTGTAAGGTGTGAAAAAGCTGTTTTACTCCATTGTTAACGGAAGTTTAATTTCTGAAACACTATAATATAAAAAAAGGCTCGGATATAAATCCGAGCCGAGTTACCCACAATAAAAGTGTGCTGTCAATTGACGCTATTAAAACTTTCCACTGACAGTAAAGCCAAACCATTGCGGTTGGTTATACAAGGTGTATGAGTTCCAGAGAATTGAGCTGGGCGTATAGTTTGCGAACACATTTTTTCCAACGAATGAAATATCAAAGCCTTTATCACGTCTACCTATACCTACGGCTATGTCAGTAGTCGAGTTAGAGTGTATTCTGCCATACGATGACAGTAAGGGATCAGAGTTATAATCACTGGTAAAGGCGGTGTTAAAGTTAGCGTGCAGTTCCTGGCTACCGGGAATATTGAGACCCACTAGCGCCGCAGGGAAACGAACTTCTGGACCCACGTTAAAGGTAAATTGTGCTGCACCCGGTAAATTCATACCGGTAACGTCACGAAAAGCAGGAGCACCTGAAATATTCATTTCTAGCGGCACGGCGCTGTTTTTGAAATTAGTGTATCTGGCATCATTATAAGCGCCAGAGAAACGGATAGAGGTATAGTTAAAGGGTTGATAAGAGCCGTCTATCTCAACGCCTAGTGCGCGAACGCCGGGTACGTTTCCAGATGCCGCAATATAAGTGGATGGTGCCGCTGAATTAGATAATCTGGCTAAATTAGTCGTGTAACTGTCTAATACAGAGACGCCTTGTTGATAATTATGAATTTCACTTAAGAAAAAGTCACCATTAAAACGCAGTGAATCATTTAACAAGGTTGATTTAAAGCCAATTTCAAAGTTGTGACTGGTTTCGGGTCTAACTTGTGAATCTACACCGTTAACTGTTTGCGAGAAGCCGGCTTTTTGAGCAAATCGATAAGACGTGTAGGCTGTCCAATTTTCATTAAATTTATAGGTGGGTGTAAAGTTAAATGTGGGTTGTACAGCAGAAAAGGTTTGTCCTTGGGTTTGGTTCCAAAGCACACCCATGTTAGTTTTGCGAAGAGCTTTAGCATTTGCAATTTGAGTTTGTTGTGCAGATGACAAGCCTGATGTGCAACCACCAATGCCAGTTTGATAACATGAAATACCAAAATATTGTAGTGCCACTGCATTAGCAATAGCTATTTGATCAGCACTATTGGTGCCTAAAGCTCCGTTACTTGTAGAGTTAAAACCGCCTGTATCAACACCATTAACAATGCCAGGGTTTAAATAAGTACCGGCACCTTGTTCAGAGATTAGTTTTTGTGTTTGATTAACCCGACTTTCTGCACTTACCCTGACACCCGTTACTAATGTCAACGGATCAGTAATATGCCATTTGCCTTCACCAAACCAGGCGCCTGTTTTATTGTCGATAAAGTTAGGGTTTGAGGTTTGTAAACCAGATAATGAATTAGATAAAAGCTGAGAGTTTGAGCTGAGGATGGTGTATTGCCCAGCTTTGTAGCCTGCTGCACTAGGTGTGCCGGTATCGGCAGAAGCAAACCAGGCACCCGCATCTGACCCAAAGCCGACGGCGTTACCCAGGGTCATTTTTCGTTCCATGAAATAGAGACCGGTTTGATAATCGACCAGCTTGCCTATACTTGATTCTAGTTTAAGTTCTTGACTTTTTTGTGAGAAAGAATGAATTGAGCCACCGCCATTTTGGCTGATACTAAACGGTGTACCCTCATCATTAGATGCTTGAAAGTCATAGCCGCGTACAGCAGTAATTGAAGTTAATTTATAGTTACCTAAGTCCCAGTTTAATGTGGTATTAACACCTCTAGAGCTAGAGACTAACGGAAATTGACTGTTCATGTTAAATTCATGATTACCGCCCCCATTCAAATAGCTACCTGAATAGGTATAGTCCGGCAATGCATTTCTAAACCAGGATCGAGCAAGTCTTGTCGAGGCATCAGTTGATAATGGATTGGTGACGCCATTATAGTAAGTTTTAGGGGTAGGGGTGTAAAACGAGTTACCATTATAAAACTCACTCGATTTGGGTTGGATATCTAATACCGTCGTCGCTTTAAAGTTATCAGTGGGGGTCAGTAAAAAGGATAGACGACCCGCTTCCCGATCACGGTTATACCAGAATTGTCCAGGGTTATATGCGTTGCCTACAAAACCTTCGGCTTTATTAACATGAATAGCTGCACGGAAAGCGAGTAAACCATCGATGACTTTACCACCGATTGCACCGTCACCAATGATGGTGTTATAGCTACCATAAGAGGCTGAAGCTGAAGCCTCATTAGTAAAAGAGGCTTTTTTGTTATTGACGTTGATGGTGCCTACGTTATAGTTTTTACCGCCTGCTGTCCCTTGTGGGCCACGATCCACCTGTATGGTCTCAAGGTCAAATTGGTCAAAACTGTTCATCGGGCCATAAGAATAGGGGACACCATCAACCGTCATGCCCACGCTGCTGTCCATTTGGTCAGTTAAAGGTACTTGCCCCAGACCACGTAGTGCTAAACTGAAGGTACGCGAGTTTCCAGGAACCCATCTGGCATTCCCGGTACGTTTTAAGATTGAATCCAAGTCTGTTGATTGGGTCGATTTAAGTTCGTCACCACCTACTACTGATGAGGATCGAGTCACATCTTTCAATAGCGCAATTTTTGGTTTAGGTTTGCCTCTAACAACCACTTCACCCAGGTTATCGGTTTTTGCCACTTCTTCTTTCTCAGTGACCTCTGGTGCTGCTGCGATTGTAGTGTCAGGTGCGCCACCAGTCGTTCCAACAACTTGTTCGTTTGGTGCACCAGGAACTGCCACTGCTCCGCCATTTTGTGCGGCTTGCAACTTTTCCAACTGTGCTCTCAGGCGAGCATTTTCTTCTTGCAAAAGATCAATCTGATTGATTTTGTAGACTTTAGGTTTTGATTTCTTTTTACTGTCCGCCGCTGCGGCATCTTCTAAAGATACCATGGATGCGCCTGTAACTAGAGCTATAGCCACACACATAGACAGTGTTTTTTTACGACTGATTTCGCGAGGAATAACATCCTGTCGATTTAAATCATTCAAAAGATCATTAGCAAAACGGGTTTTCATAAAAAGTTCCTTTGTGTAAATAAAATTCAATCTCTGCTGTCTTCATAAAACCGACAATAGGTAGTATTTCGTGGTCTCAGATCATCCAATGCCGTTTTGATTGAATGAGCCAGAGATTGTCCTGCAACAGACAGGCTTAATTTCTTAAAAGCAAAGGTTGTGCCATGTTAATAAATATTAAATTAGGGTACGTTCAGTTAATGACTTGAACCAAGTTAGTATGTTGTTTATTAAACAATTATTTATGAGTCATTTAGTTTTTGCTCTGGTTAAATACGACTTCAAATAAGATATTTTTGATGAGTTGAGATGCTTGTTGCCGGACAAGCTCTGTTGAACAGGTGTTTGTCAGGCAACAGCGAAATACCTTGTTGAGTGTGAAGAGCTTAACCTCAAGATCTTCATATTAACCGGTCTTTGTTAATCGTTTTGCAGGCTATTCTTTTAGTTTGTAAGGAGTATCGGTGATATTGACCGCGTTGCCGAAGATGTTGTTAGCAGTATGATTGATATTGACCGTGTTGCCGAAGATGTTCCAGAAGTATGATTGATATTGACCGCGTTGCCGATGATAGTGCTAGAAGTAGGATTGATATTGACCGGGTTACCGATGATAGTGCTAGAAGTAGGATTGATATTGACCGGGTTGCCGATGATATTGCTAGAAGAATGGTCGATATTGACCACGTAATCCAATAAGTTGTGAAAGTGAGTTGCTTGCGCTAAATCAGTAAAATTATATTTATGTTGACATTAAGTTCATTGGGCGAGTAGCTTATGACCTAGAATTTATAAGTGAATCGCTTATGAATTCTAGTAACTCATCACAACATCGATCATTTATGATGGTGTGCAGGCAGATTAACCTAGCCGAAGTTGATTTTATTATGTCTATTAATCCATTTTTTCCATCGACCCATGACGAACAAATTGTCTGGCTTTCTCACTATAGTTTAAAATTACCGATCAATGGCCCTGTTTGCGGCATCAGTGATCAAGAAATTAATGAAACCCAAACGGATCTTACTTACTATATCTGGATGCTACAACACTGGCATCCCAGCGTTCAACGAGACGCTAAGGACTCCACCGTTTATAAAACCATGATGGTGTCGGGTTCTGGTGATACAGCGATTGATTACCCTCAGCCTTCTGTATTTCTTAATCCCCCAGCAGCACCAACGCCAGGCATTAAAAACCGGTTAACAAGTCAGATTAACCGTATTAAAGTGAGTCTTAAATACACCGATGCGATAGGTCATGATTTAGGTATTATTGCTTCAGTCAATACAACAGAACATTTAGTCCCCATTCCCAATGTGTTAGTCGAATTAGGGAGTTCTGGACAACGGGTCACGATCAATTTTAATAAGTACGGTCATGACGGGGTTTGGATAGAGAGTCGCACTAATGGCGGTGAGTGGGTTTTTCTTGCTGTTGATACCCTGACACACTATTACGATGAACGCCCCCTGGCAGCCGGTAATATCCACGAAACCCGTGAGTATCGTTTACGCTGGTGGGATAAAAGTGTCGCCCACGGTGAGTGGAGTAATGTACTAACCGCTTTGATAGGTAGTTAACCAGGGGCTACCTACTTATTGGATAGGGCGGGGCACGGTTGAGGCTTAACCGTGCCCCTTACACTATCTAATATCTATATAGCCATTAAGTTTTGATAGACATGATTTATACTACTGGGTATTTACACTCAACCCTTATCAAGGATGAACGCATGATCCATTCAACTATCGCGCCGGGTATGCGCATTGAATTAAGAAACGAAGAATGGTTAGTGCGTCGGGTTGATGCGACCCAAAGTGGTGGACAGCAATTAACCTGTATTGGTTTAAGTGAGTTAGTCCGGGATAAAGAAGCCTTGTTTTTAACCGAACTGGATAATAACAAAGCGTTTGGTACCCGCATTAATGTCTTAAAACCAGAAGACACCGAATTTGTAGCCGATACGTCAGACAGCTTTATAGACAGCCGCTTGTATATCGAAGCCCTGTTAAGAGAAACGCCACCAACCGATCATAAACTCTATCTAGGCCATCGAGCCGCGATGGATGTCGTGCCTTATCAATTACAACCCACCTTACAAGCCTTTAACCAACCCAGACAACGGATATTAATTGCCGATGCCGTGGGTTTAGGTAAGACCTTAGAAGCCGGTATTCTGGTGTCAGAATTAATGCGTCGCGGTAAAGGTAAACGTATTTTGGTGGTCGCGGTTAAGTCTACCAAACCGTTTGGCAGTATTTTGAATCAAATAATGTATACTGATAGAACGTTATATATCTTCTACAACAAAAATTAAATGAGTAAGTAAATATGAACCATGCCAGATTGATTTTTGAAGATGCTCCTGCATTTATTCCTGTTCCACGTGAGATGCAACATCGAAAAGTAGAAATCACTTTTTTACCGCTGGAAGACGATTTGTCTCCAAGCCCATCCATTAAACAAGCCAATAATTTGTTATTGTCTGATGATTTTTTGGCGTCATTAGAAAACATAGATAAGCCAAGATCATTGTTGGAACTGATGGGTAAAGGTAAGGGCTGCTTTAAAGATGCCGCCGAAGTTGATGCTTTTATTCGTGCGGAGCGTGATGCGTGGCAGGCTTAAGAAGTGCTTTGCAAGGTAAAAAAGTTTACTTAGATGCAAACGTTTTTATTTATTCCCTTGAAGGTATTGAGCCATGGGCAACCCTCTTAGAGGATGTTTTCTTAGGGTTAATAAATCAAGAATTTTCGGCGGTGTCCAGTAGTTTAAGTTTATCTGAATGTTTGGTATTACCGTTTAAACAAAATAAAAATGATTTAGTGCGAGTTTACCGCGAAGCGTTATCATCAAATCAATATCTAACTATCGCACCTATTAATGACAAAATATTAATATCTGCTGCGAATGTCCGCGCTCAATCAGGATTAAAACTTCCAGATGCTATTCATGCCACCACTGCTTTACGCTATCAATGTACTGCAATGCTCACTAATGATGCTGGTTTTAATCGAGTCTCAGATATCGAGCTGTTTTTATTATCAAACTGGATCGCTATTTAGTAAAAAATGCCTTTTCAGTAGAGACTCAACTTAAAAATCATGCTATGAATCCAAGTGTTTTAGCCCAACAATTACAGCATGCGGTTAAAAAGATTATTTACGGTTAAGTTTTGAAACCACGACGCTTTTTTTGAGGGTCTGTTAGAGCGGTTTTAAATACCGACGGCGCTTTGGCTAAAGGGCCTTATCTATCCATTAAGTTACCGTTTGAAAAAGGCCAGGGCAACGCCGATTTCTTTCCGGCTGTGCCGATGGCTTTTTCTCCTCATAAGCATCAAGAGATTGCCTTTCAGCGTATTGGGGTCGATTTTAAATCAACCTTAGTGGCAACGGGAACGGGTTCTGGTAAGACTGAATGTTTTCAGGTGCCTATTTTAGATTACTGTTATCAACATCGTGGTCAAAAAGGCATTAAAGCCATTCTGATTTATCCTATGAATGCTTTAGCGGCTGATCAGGCGCAACGCTTAGCTAAAGCCATTGCCGACAATCCTAATCTTAAAAACACTGTAACCGCCGGTATTTATGTCGGTGATAAAGAACAACATGCCACCACCAATATGGCGCGTGAGCATTTAATTTCTGATAAAGAAACCCTGCGTAATAATCCCCCTGATATTTTATTAACCAACTATAAAATGTTGGACTTTTTAATGATCCGCGCCAAAGATCATACTTTATGGGCGGGGAATACTGAAACTACCCTAAAGTTTTTGGTGGTCGATGAGTTAGGTGATTTCCGAAGAATATTTTACCCATTTAGGATAGAATTTCATCGTAGATAGCTTGATGGGCTGGTGGGAGAGTATCCCAGAGTATGAACGGTCGGCTATGACGCAAATCCAGATAAAGCTCGACAATAGCCCTGAAAGCAGTGGCGTCCGTACGCAGTTCCTCAAGCGCCTCGT
>CAIMEB010000172.1 GCA_903839855.1 uncultured Methylococcaceae bacterium | reverse complement strand
TTCAGGTGTTGACTTGCTCGCCCAGTTTTTCGAAATAGATAAAGTCATTGTTCATCGTTGTGACGATTCAGGTGGATCAGCAACCGATCTATTTCTTTCTTCGGCAACTGACCTTTTCGTTTCGTTTGCGAGTCAATGTAACAATAAACAGGTCATCGCTGATCGGTTGATTAAGCTTAATGAAGAGAATGACTATGATCTTCGAGGTGACTGATTGGCAGAGTTGGATAACTCATGATACCTATCGGGCTAACTTACAGAAGACTCATAAACGCAAAACAGCGTTTTGGTCTAAATATTAACTCATTGAAGCAGCGTAACTTATTGGATTTAGTGAATGTCGAAGAGTTTCTGGGTTTTATGGTAACTCGCTAAAAATGAGAATATTACAGAGATAACCTTGTCGCCTTTTGGAGTTAGACTTGGAGAGCAATTACATTAATAATGAGGCGCTTTTACAGATCAAAATTGTTATTCTTTCCGCGTGCTAAGACTGTATACTTAAAGTCAAAAGTATCGTAATCTCACTGTTCATGACAAATTACTTGCGCAGTCAACAAACCAATAAAGATCATATAATGTCATCAAGCTTTTTATTCCTTCCTGGTTCGCTTGCACTTGAAAATCGACCGTTCCATTTTAAAATTGCTGATGTAATTCAATCAGCGTTTTCTTCTTGTCATGGCTATGTTGGTTATAAATTGACTAGGCTTGGACGAGCATCAGATGAGGATGTTCCCTCATTTTTAATAGTGACGAGAGAACATGGAATTATTTTAATTGATGTCGTTGAAGAACGGATTATTGAAAAGATTGAGTCAAACGGTGCCGAATATTGGAGATCGGAGTCGGGAGAAATTCGTCTGGCTCGAAGTTTGGTGCTTGACCTTTATCAGGAAGAAGTTCAAAGCAGACTGAAAAATGATCTCACACTTTATGATCGAAAAACAAGACGTGCAAAGACGCCTATTTTAAGCGTAGTAGTCTATTGCTCTAATCAAGCAACCGAGAATTATGTATCACCAGAAGAATTCGATATTACCGAGCTTACATTAGATCAATTGGATGCTTGGCTTAGAGGCTTACCTTATGTATACAACTGTACTATGCAGGATCTGGACAAACTATATGGCCTCATTGAAGGAACTTTCATTTACGAAAATAAAAACCCTATCATAGATGAAGATAAGTTAGTTACTATCAACGACTACATTCAAAAATCACTACGAACAACATTTAAACAGGATGATGCCCAACGCCTTGCTTCGATGCAGTTACCACCAGGCCCCCAGCGTATTAGAGGCTTAGCGGGTACTGGGAAGACCATAGTTTTATGCCTTAAGGCGGCAATCACACACAAGCGCTTTGAAGAATTTAAAATCTTATACCTGTTTAATGCACAAAGTCTTTATCAGCATGTTCAGACTTTGATCTCAAAGTACTACACTTTAGAAGCAAAACGAGTCCCTGACTTCGAAGACAAATTACATGTGTTTCATGCGTGGGGTGGAAAACAAAAGCCTGGATTATACTCAGAACTATGTAGAAAATATGGATTAATACCCTTGACTCTGGGTGATGCTAGGGGAAAAGGTGCTGACCCATTAGCCTATATTTATCGAGATCTTCTATCGAAATTGGGGGATGAAATTGAACCAGAGTATGACCTGATACTGATTGATGAAGCTCAGGATTTTCCTAGCGAAGTATTTCAGTTGGCCTTTAAACTAGCTAAGGGTAATGGGGTAGAAAAGCGTATTATTTGGGCTTACGATGAATTCCAATCTCTTAGAGATGGCGAAATAAAGGGACCATCAGAGTTATTTGGTAGTAAGGATGGAGTTCCAAACCTACCTGACTCCATACTCGCTGGAAAGTATGCCGGAGACATTCCTAAGGATTTCGTATTGCCAAATTGTTATAGAACCCCTCGTCCTGTCCTTATGGCTGCTCATGGAGTAGCAATGGGGTTATATAGCCAAAATCCCACAGAAATGTTTTATCATCCTGGAGAATGGGAGGCAATTGGTTATCATGTTAATGAACCTCAAAGCCTAATGATTTCAGCTGGGGATAGCGTAGTGATTGAGCGTCCTGACGAAAATAGTCGAAACCTATTGGAAAGCTTGTTAACAGAAAATCACAAAAAACCACTTAAACTGATCCAATGTGAAGTTTATAAAGAAGATAGTGAACAACTACAATTTTTAAAAACTAAAATATCAACACTTGTTTCTAATCAAGGTGTGGCAGCAGAAGAGATAATTATTGTTAACCTGAAATCAGGAAATAACAAGGAAGCGATGTTAACGATTCAACGTGCATTGAATTCGGTTGGTATCAAATCTGTTATTCCTGGCTACGTTGAAAGTGCTGACGTATTTAAGTTAAAAGGCTATGTAACTATTACGACTCCTTTCAGGGCAAAAGGTAATGAGGCAAATATTGTTTTTGTTATTAATACCCAATGCGTTGTTGATGATTTTACTCTGCGTATGCGTAACGCCTATTTTGTAGCTGTCACACGCTCACGGGGATGGTGTTATATAACGGGATATGGAAACGGTATGGAAAAACTAGAAAGCGAAATCTCTGCTATAAAAAGAGACTTTCCAAGGTTTCATTTTACGTGTCCTGATATTGCTAGTATTCAGCGAGGAAAGTCATTTCTCAACAAATCCGATAAAGAATTAGACAAAATTCAAGAGTTATTAGAGCTTATTGATAAGAATCCAGAGCTTAGGCATCTGATTGCAGATCGGATAAAAGAAAATTAAGATTTAAAGAGAAATTGATTATGCGCTTTGCTAAAGCTTGTCAGGGATTGAAAAACGCAATATCACACCTTTCCTGTGTTATTCAAACAAATAACACATTGGTTTTAAATAGTGATCAGACTATTTCGTGGGTGGGTAGAACGCCCGGGATCATTAAAGGGGTCTATTACCCGCTTGAATATCAATTCCTTCTTGATCGTCAGCAGTATTCTCTTCTTCTATCTGATGGATCATTTTTCCAATTCTTCTATTCGTTTGATGCCAATAATGAACTTGAAAAGGCTTGTCTTACTTATTATCCACAGCCAATATCAACTCGTGATACTGTAGATGAATTGCTTGAGGCTGCTGAAGAAGCATTTGAACGTGATGATGAAGTATTATATGAGCATTTGTATAATTGGACAGAGTTACTAGAGATCAAGCAAAAAGCGCCATCAAATACATCGCATGTACGATTTGATTTTGATCGAAAAGTTAAGTCACACTGTCAATCTCATATTCAATTTAGTGGGGTACAGGAGTTGCGACTTCCTGCCGATTTTTTTCCACAGCCATTGACTTTTGTTCAACTGTGTGAAGAGATGCTTCCAGATGTTGATCCACTTAATGAGAAAAAGTTAAGTTTCGAGAAGGGAAATTCTTTGATACTTCAGAGGCCTAGCTCTTTAATTTCATTAGGATGTCTTACTTAATGCAAGTTTACAAAAGTATCATAAACGCAAGACAGCGTTTTGGTCTAAATATTAACTCATTGAAGCAGTAAAGATTAAGTAAATCAGACTGTTTTTGTGTAAAGTATACGTAAAGTTATCCATCATTAAGCTCAAGCAATAAAGGCTTTAAGGAAGCGTTAACTTTGATAAATGCAATTTCAAGAAATATTTAGAAAAACCGTATGACTACACAACAAACTAATACTGCTCATAGCCTCTATGCACTGTACGACACTTTACCCAATGAGGTTCAACAGGCTTTTCTAGAAGAATTGTTGCAAAAAAAACAGGATCAACTAGAAGATTTAGTTTTTGCTCTAGCTTGTAAGCAAGCTAAAGAAGACAGTGAGTTTATAAGTGATGAAGAAGCCAAGGCTTTTATACAAAGCTTGGGTCAATGAATATCGAAATCAGTAAAAGCTTTATTAAAGATACTCAAAAAATCACTGACAAACGTATTCTTGAAAAAATACAAAAGATTTTGCTTGAGAGCAAACAGATTGGAAGTTTAACTGAATTAGCGAATCTTGAAGAATTATCTGGCTTCTCAGGTTTTTATCGTGTTAAATTCGACTATCGCTACCGCATCTTTCCAGAAGGCTTCAGCTAATAGAGGAATGTCGCTGTAGTCGATGGATTCATTCGGCATTTCTGATAGAGATTTTAGTTCTGCCTGTTGTTGTGCCGTAACTGGTGGAGAATTGCTCAGGTCAACTTCATAGTGAACTATGTTGTTTATATCACTTTCTCTCTTTTTAAACGCGAAATGCTATGGAATGTGGTTCCATGTTGCTATTGCTTTACTAAAAAATATCACTCATACTATACTTGGTTATGTAGTTACATTGACGGATTATTATTATGTCTATTACTCAACCTCTCAAGATTGCCGAGATACGCTCTCGAATTGATCCTGATTTAAAAGAAAACGCCACGCGGATATTAGCTTCTTGCGGTTTAAATATATCTGATGCTGTTCGTTTATTCTTGCATCAAGTGATCACTCATAATGGCTTACCTTTTAATCTATAAGATTGATAGTAGCAGAAAAGATGAGCGGGTTATATTCGTTAGAACGGGAACGCATGCCGAGTTATTCGAGTGACCTAGGGATTATTGGCGACACCGGATGAAAAGATTTACTCAGAGTAAATGAGAGGTCGATGATGTCTTACTGCCAAACAACTGAAACACAAACTCAGGCGGTTAACCTGCGTATTCGTCATGACATCCGAGATCTAATTGACAGAGCTGCAAAAATTCAGGGTAAAACACGCTCTGATTTTATAAACACCTACCCAGCACTCCTAAAGCCAGTCTTCTTCAGAATCTCGGTGCTATACAGCACCTCATGCCCTTGATTATATGCCCCTAACAACTCACTTATCACCTTAATTTGTTGATCAACCGCTGCTTGGCTTTTACCATGCACCATGGCAAATAGATTATAAGGCCATTCGGGTAAATGTCGGGGGCGGTGATAACAATGACTAACAAAGTCCAGTTGTCCAATCTTCTCACCCAGTTCATCAATCACCGCATCAGGGATATTCCATACCGTCATGCCATTAAAACGATAACCGAGTTTATAGTGATTAGGGATGACACCGATGCGGCGAATAACACCGTGTGCTTGCATATTCACCATTCGGCTCATCAACTCTTCAGCACTGAGTCCCAACTGTTCTGCAATAGTCTGATAAGGGCGCGGTGTTAAAGGCAAGCCCGATTGCGTAGCACGCATAATCGCTAAATCAGTTTCATCCAGGGTAAACATTAAGCCTCTAGTTTTAAGCCGACAAAATATTCATTCAGCTTAGGCATGTTATAAACCCTTAAACCGGTTTGCTGTTCAATTGCGGTAATGGTTTTTTGTTGTTGGTCTAGGGATTCAGTCGCAATCACAAACCACATATTTAACTCATGACTGCGGGCATAATTATGAGCGACTTCAGGAAAGGCATTAATTAGCGCGGTAACCTCAGCAAAGCGTTCGGTAGGGACTTTAACCGCAGCTAAAGTCAATGCACCGCCCATACGTTCGGCATGATATAAAGGGCCAAAGCGGGTGAGGGTGCCATTATCCAATAATGCTTGCAGACGCTCAATTAAGCACGCTTCAGTTAAACCTAAGCGTTCTGCAACCACTTGATAAGGGGTTTCGCAAATAGGGAAATCACTTTGTAATTGATTAATGATTAAACGGTCAATAGTATCCATGTGCTAAAGACGGTTTATCAATTGGTTGATACAGTGCGCCACGTTGCTTAAAACAACGCAGGCTAAATAAGACAGCAGACTCTAAATGCTCAATCCCACAGTCCGCATTCAGTTGTTCTAACTGGGCTAATACGGTTTGCCGATCTTTGCCGTGAATCATGCAATACAGGTTATAAGGCCATTCGGGTTGTTTAGGGCGTTGATAACATAAAGTCACAAAACTAAATTGGCTGATGCGTTGCCCTAATACTTTGATTAAACATTCGGGCACATTCCAGACAATCATGGCATTGGCACGATACCCTAGACGGTGATGTTTAACAATCACTCCTAAGCGTTTAATCAAGCCTTGTTGCTTTAAGCGGTTAAGGCGTTCCAGCACGTCCTGTTCGGACATATCAAGCGCAGTGCCCACGGCTTCATAAGGTCTAGGGCAGAGAGGTAAGCCTAATTGCACATGCGCCAGTAATTCATAATCACGGGCATCAAACATGCGGTAGATCCAAATTAAACCCTAAGTCTATAAAAAACTCATCGACCAAAGGCAATGATAAGGTTTGATAACCGGTTTCTTCATCAATACTATCCAGTACCTGTTGTAAATGCACGGCATCGGACGCAATCAGCACAAACCACAGATTAAAGCGATGCTCACGCTCATAATTATGATTGACTTCGGGACGGGCACTAATTTGATCAGCGACACGTTGCAACTGTTCAGGCGGAATCGCCATTGCCACTAAAGTACTCACACCCAATTGATTGGGGGGGATAATCGGCCCGACCCGGCTGATATAATCATGCTCACTTAAGTCACTGAGTGCCGATAACACAGCCTCTTCACTGACTCCTAAATGTTCAGCAATCTCTAAATAGGGGCGGGGTGATAGCGGAAAATCCCGCTGAAAGTCATTCAGCAGACGGGTGTGTAAGGCGTTTAACATCCGTTAAAAACCTATTTTATTCGCTCGCGAAGTAAAGAACACGCCATTCGGTTTTTGTGCAGGCAAGTGCGCAATTTCTTTTAAGGTATGGGTGTCGTATACCAAGACTTGATCATCATCTCTTACCGCGACCCAAACATTTTCACCGCGTGGGGTAAATTCCATGTGTAAGACGGCATGGCCGGGGGTTAAAGTCGATTGCAAGTTTAGAGTCTTAACATCAATCACTTGCAGTTTGTTATTCTCTGGCGTGGCGAAGTTAACCCAGACTTGACGACCATCCGGTCTAGCCATCACAAATACCGGTTGACCTGCCACAGGAATGGCTTTAACCAGTTTCCAGCTTTGTTTATCGATGACTAAGACTTCATTTTTACCTATGGCGGGTACAAAGATGTAATCATCCGCCACGGCCCAACCTTCAAGGTGGGGCATTTTGTAAATCGGTAGTTGCTCATCGGGTTTAACGTAATCAGGCAGAATACGTTTAATACCTTTTTCTGGTTCCCATAAGTCTAATAAAGCCAGACCACTCTCGCCAAACAGACCGGCAATATAAAACCGACCATCCGAAGTAATTAAACCATCATAAGGAAACTTGCCGACATTCTTAAACTTTTCAATCTTGGGCTTTTTAGGGGCCGACATATCGATCGTCCAAATTTCACCGGCATCAAATAAACTAAACACAAAGCGTTGATCCGGTGCATCAACTAAGCCCACTACTTTAGACAGTTTACCATTGTCATAGTCAGCCGGAATATCCGCAACCAGTTCTAAAGTGTCTGCAGAGAATATTTTTACGCCACCAGGAGTGTAGTTGGATACAGCAATTAAAGTACCGTCTTGCGAGATAGCCCCACCGATGCTATTACCCGCTTGCACAATGCGTTTATCAAGTTTATCTTGCAATAAATCGATTTTACTGAGGCCACCATCGCGACCAAAGATATAGGCGAAACGTTGATCCCGTGAGAACACGACGGAAGCATGGGACAAATCACCGAGTTTATCAATTCTGGCCAGTTGTTTATGTTCAGTGGTATCAATGATCAGGGCAGAGCCGGCTTCTCGCTCAATGATAAGGCCTAAATCACCGGTAGCACGCAGTTCAGCCTGCACATTAAAGGCCATTAACAGCCCTATCAATAGAGGCAGTGGTTTTTTTATACTCATGATTCGTTTAGCGTAAAGAGTTTATTGGGGGACTTTGCGTAATTGCCGGACTAACCAGAGTGCATCATCCGTATTCATAAAAGCTTTCCAAGGCGGCATGGCGGTGCCTTTTCGGCCTTGTAAAATGGTATTAATTAAAAACTCGTCGGGTTTGCCTTGTAGGTTGTCGGGCAATAAAGCCGGGCCCATACCGCCTTTTAAAGTTAAACCATGACAGGCGCCGCAGTCATTTTTAAGTAAATGCCGCAGTTCAGCCTGCCGAACCGAAGTGGGTTCGGCGGCTAAACAATTAAGACTAATGCACAAGAGTAATAGTGTTTTTTTCATCTGGATGACGTTAGCGTAAGCCGTTATTTTATTTTTAGACCCGCATAATAGGCAGCGATATTACTAATATCATTGTCTGTTAACGAACCTGCAAGCGCATTCATCAAGTCATTTTTACGGGTTTTATCCCGATATTGGGCTAAAGCGGATTTAAGGTACGTTAAGTCCCTTCCTGCTAACGACGGAAACGGTGCATCAACAGACGGTTTAATCATGCCATGGCAATGTGAGCAGACCGCTATGGCTTTTTCTTTACCGGCATAAATAACAGCGGCATTAACAGGATTAAAACTCAGCAAGCCTAATGTTAAAGCACTCAGAAGGGCTAAGCGGTTCATTATTTAGCCCCTTTATCGCCATCGCGTTTAGTTAACTCATCTGGAGATAAGCCACGAGTCATATAACGTACTCGACCATGTGAGAAGATACCCGCTGGACTTTCCATGGCAATTGATGCAATTTTTTCTAATGAATTTGAATCATACACCACCACTTCATCGCCATTGTAACCTGCGCTGATGTATAGAAACTTACCATCTGCACTGTATTCAGGGAAGTACGCATGACCACCGACATCTAACGTTTTAACAACTTCCAGGCTTTTCTTATCGATTAACTGGACAGTGCGGGCACGTCTATCTTTTGAGATGATATCAACGGCGACATAAGGCGCATTAGCATGGGCAGCAGGTGATTCGGTGCCACCGGAAACGGGTACTTGTTTAACCACTTCCATTTTATCTAAATCCCAAACGCTGACCACCATTTTGTCGCAATCACCAAAGTTAGTGCCAAAGCCCAAGGTACGACCATCGACTTCAACCACAGAACCACCGCCTACGTGGGGCACACAACCGGCTTCTAGTTTTTTAATGATTTTACGGTCTTTTAAATCAATGGCCGTTACGATGCTATCATCATAAGAGGCGACCATTAATTTACTGCCGCCATGTGATAAGAAAGCATCATGCAAATGGCGACCGACATTTTCAATGCGAGTGACTGGAAAGCCTTCTTTTAAATCGACGACCCAGACTTGACCGGCATTTTCTAAAGCAATGGCAAAGATGTCTGCAAACGGGGTGCCAATGATCATCCCAGAGTCAGACGAAACTTGTTTGCCGTCAGGATCAATGCCTTCTAGTTCAAACGTTTTTAACGGTTCTAAGGTGTTGGCATCTAAGATGACGGCATTATGGGGTACATAAGAACCCGCCATGATGTATTTACCATCACGAGAGACACCTAAACTGGGGCCATTAAAGCCTGTCTTAACACTGCGCACAATTTGCATTGAATACAGGTCAATTTTGAAGAGTTCTGCTGAGTCATTCTTCACATAAGCCCAACGTGGATTAGCAGGGTCATAATCAATGATATGCGCAGCGGTACCGGTAGGAATTTCACCAATGACTTGATGGGTGACGCTATTAATAAACACCGCTTTAGAGCCTTCACCACGACCGTATTTACCCCGGGCAGCGACACCGATAATATTATTGATGTCGTCAATTTGATAAGTGGGTTTTGCGGGTAGGGTGCTTTCGTCTTTAACGTAAACCTTAACAGAGGCTTTAATGTCCTCAAGCGTCCAAGCCGGGTTCGCTTGTTTAGGCGTGGCTTTTAAATAACTAACCAGTCCGCGAATATCATCATCCGCTAAACGACCATAGAACGGAGGCATTAAGGTATCAAAACTGCCCGCCATGGTTAAGGTGCGTAACGACGTGAGGCTACGACCTTTTAAGGTATCGGCATTAAGAGCAGGGGCGATAAAGCCACCGAGATCGGCACCGTGACAACTGGCGCAATTTTCTTGATATAAAGCCGGTATCTTGGAGCCATCAGTAGGCGCGGCAAAAGCGCTAAAGGGTAATAATAGGGCAGCGGCTAAGCGCGTTAATGTGGCTGGGGATAAATTTCTTTTTATTGTTTTCATTATCATTGACTCCAAGTAGTATTGATTCAATATTATCTTGAATAGCAAAAAATCTCAAGTAAGATTTATCTCACACGTGGTGGGTTGAGTATGTGGGGTAAAAGAAGTCTTAGTCATGAGTCATCATGACTAAGACTCACTACAACAAATTATGCTTTGGTTTTACCATGATCCGCTGGGACATCTCGGCGGGTATTTCCGGTATAAAGTTGTCTGGGTCGGCCAATTCTTTGGTGAGGGTCTGCAATCATTTCATCCCAATGTGCAATCCAGCCGACTGTTCTACCCATAGCAAATAGGGCAGTAAACATATTGGTGGGTATACCAAGGGCATGAAAAACAATGCCAGAATAAAAATCTACATTGGGATAGAGTTTTTTCTCAATAAAATAATCATCTTCTAATGCGATACGTTCAAGTTCGAGTGCCAGTTTAAAGATAGGATCATCATGCAAACCCAGTTCTGTGAGCACTTCATGGCAGGTCGCACGCATTAACTTGGCGCGTGGATCATGGTTTTTGTAAACACGGTGTCCAAAACCCATCAGTCTAAAGGGATCATTTTTATCTTTAGCTTTAGCAATATAAGTCGGGATATTCGACACATCCCCTATCTTGGTTAGCATATTCAGTACAGCTTCATTTGCACCACCATGAGCAGCACCCCATAAACAGGCAATCCCTGACGTAATGCACGCATAAGGGTTAGCACCACTAGAACCAGCTAAGCGTACAGTAGAGGTTGAGGCATTCTGTTCATGATCCGCATGTAAAATTAAAATGCGATCAAGGGCACGCACTAAAATAGGATTCGGTACAAAGTCGTCACAGGGCGTTGCTAACATCATCCGCATAAAATTTTCCACATAACTGAGTTTGTTTTGTGGATACATAAACGGTAAACCGGTACTGTACTTATGACACATCGCGGCAATGGTCGGTACCTTTGCGAGTAAACGAATCGCGCTGATATCACGGTCTTTCTTCGATTTAATATCGAGCGCATCATGATAAAAAGCGGATAAAGCCCCGACGACTCCCACCATAATAGCCATAGGATGAGCATCACGACGGAAGCCTTTAAAGAAGTTGGTCAATTGATCATGTACCATGGTGTGCATGGTGATGGTGCCTTGAAATTCTTGTAATTCTGCTGGAGTAGGCAGTTCACCGTTAAGCAATAAATAACAAACCTCCAGAAAATTACATTTTTCTGCAAGTTGTTCAATAGGGTAACCTCGATAAAGCAATATGCCCGCTTCACCATCAATGTAAGTAATATTCGAGCTGCAACTGGCGGTAGAGGTAAAGCCAGGATCGTAAGTAAACATGCCTGTCTGCTTATACAGCGATTCAATATCAATAACGTCAGGGCCGGTTGTGCCAGATAAAACAGGCAACTCGCATACAAGCTGAGTGTTCTCATTTAAGGTCAGGCTGCGTTGATTAGTCATGGTTATCTCTCATTTATTGCATTGAGTGGGTATTGGTTTCAGTAACTAAAGGTGCAACTAAAACCGATACTACTGTAACGGTTTTTATAGTGTTGTGCTTAATATTTTAGCTCTTAGTTACGTTGGCAATGGCTTGTCTTGCCAATTCAGTGACTTGATCCCAATCTTTTGCTTTTACTGCATCTGCAGGCACTAACCAGGAACCACCGACACAGGCGACATTGCTGAGTTTTAAGTAAGCATTGTAATTTTCAGGTGAAATACCACCGGTAGGGCAAAAAGTGACATAAGGCACCGGCCCCGCAATCGACTTTAACATCGGAATACCACCGGCTGCTTCAGCAGGGAAGAATTTAAAATGATCAAGTCCGTATTCCATGCCTAACATCAGTTCTGATAAGGTGGCGATACCAGGAATTAAGGCAATGCTTCCGGTTTTTGAAGCCGCTAATAAGTTTGGTGTTAAACCAGGGCTAATGGCGAATACGGCACCGGCCTCTTCTGCGGCTTTTAATTGTTCTGGGGTGGTAATGGTGCCAGCACCGACAATGGCATCTTTCACTTCTTGACTAATCAAGCGAATAGCCTCCAGTGCAATAGGCGTCCGTAAGGTAATTTCCAAAACTCTAATACCACCAGCAACCAAGGCCTTGGCTAAAGGAACGGCATCTTCAATATTTTGAATGACCATAACAGGCATGACAGGGCCCGCGTTTAATACGTCTGTCGGTTGAATTTTCCAGTTATTTGAACTCATGGTGTTGCTCGCTAGTTTAAAAAGTAATTTGAATAGGCATCTGAGGGCAATCATGTTTGCCGATGCGATTTCTATAGGATGTGCTGAGGCAGTGAAGCACATCCTATAGGGGTGTTTGTGTTGTGAGTCACCAATAACTTATTGGTTTAGTTAATCAACTAAAAATAAATTAGACGCACCGGTTTCAGCAGACGAAGCACCCAGCCTAAAGCCGCCAAACATCTCGCGCCCCATGCCATAATGATGATTTTTCGCTGAGTTAGGTAAAGGTACACGGGCATTAAATTCAGCTTCACCAACGAGGACATTAACATCACCGGTTTGAAGATTGAGTGAAATAATATCGCCATTATGGACTTTAGCTAAGGGTCCACCTGCTTCACATTCAGGACATAAATGAATCACTGAGGGCACTTTTCCCGAGGCGCCCGACATACGACCATCAGTCACTAACGCGACTTTAAAGCCTTTATCCTGTAGAACACCTAATGGAGGAGTGAGTTTATGAAGTTCGGGCATGCCATTAGAACGTGGTCCCTGGAAACGGATGACTGCAACAAAGTCTTTTTCTAGTTCACCGCGTTTAAAAGCAGCTAACATATCTTCCTGGTCATCAAAGACGATTGCGGGCGCTTCCACAATTTGATGCTCAGCAGAGACGGCAGATAATTTAGAAATACCGCGACCTAAATTACCGTGCATCACGTGTAAGCCACCCCCGGTTGCAAACGGTTTTTCAACAGTGCCTAAGACTTCAGGGTCTAAAGAAGTTTCTGGAACCGGTACCCAAGTGAGTTTGTCATCGATTAACTTAGGTTCTTGGCGGTAGCTATTCATGCCACGCTCATCTGCTACGGTGAGGATATCTTCATGTAGCAAACCGTTTCTTAACAGTTCAGCAATTAATACACCCATACCACCAGCGGCCTGGAAGTGGTTAACGTCCGCAGGACCATTAGGATAGATTTTAGTGATCAATGGAATCGCTTTTGATAAGCGATCAAAATCATCCCAGTTAAGCACAATACCGGAGGCACGAGCAATCGCGATTAAGTGCATGGTATGGTTAGTTGAACCGCCCGTTGCCAACAAACCAATCACTGCATTAACGATGGCTTTTTCAGAAACCATGTGCGCAATCGGACGATAATCATCACCTAACGCGGTAAACTTTAAGACTTGGGTTGCTGCTGCTTTCGTTAATTCATCGCGTAACGGTGTATAAGGATTAATAAAAGAGCTGCCGGGCAAATGTAGTCCCATGATTTCCATCATCATCTGGTTACTATTTGCAGTACCATAGAAAGTACAGGTGCCTGGGCTGTGGTAAGATGCAGATTCTGCTTCCAGGAGTTCTTTACGACCAATTTTACCGGTGGCATAAGCTTGACGTGCGCGGGATTTTTCTTTGTTCGTTAAACCACTGGGCATTGGACCGGCAGGTACGAAGATAGCCGGTAAGTGCCCAAAGCTTAACGCACCGATTAATAGACCAGGCACAATCTTGTCGCACACACCTAAATACAAGGCTCCATCAAACATGTTGTGGCTCATGCCTATAGCAGTGGTCATGGCAATTAAGTCACGGCTAAACAACGACAATTCCATACCCGGTTGACCTTGAGTAATCCCATCACACATAGCGGGAACCCCCCCAGCCACTTGCGCAACACCACCCGCTTCTCTAATGGCGGACTTAATTAAGTCAGGTGCATATTTATACGGTTCATGCGCCGAGAGCATATCATTGTAAGCGGTAATGATGGCTATATTGGCCTTTTGATCGCCTGTTAAATCCGCTTTTTCACTGGCACTGCAAGCAGCAAAGCCATGTGCTAGGTTTCCACAGCCCATACCAGAGCGAATGGGACCTTTTTTAGCGATAGCATCAATATAATTTAAATAAGCTGAACGGGTTTTATGACTACGTTCAGCGATTTCTTGAGTGACTTGATCAATGACTGGATGCATGATTATTTCCTTGGTTTAAGGTTACGCGGAGGATTAATTATTCTTCCCAAGCTCTGCCATCTCTGGCAATTAAAGCCACGGAGGCAACGGGGCCCCAAGTCCCGGCAGCGTAGGGTTTAGGAGCATCATTGTAATGATGCCAAGCATTTTGAATAGAATCTACCCACGCCCACGCCTGTTCTATTTCTTCACGACTTAAGAATAGTGTAGGATTGCCACGCATGGCTTCCAGGACTAGTTTTTCATAACCGCCAAAAATACGGCTTTCCTTAAAGGTATCAGTAAAACTTAAATCCAATTTGGTTTTTTTAAGTTTAATATGTTCATCAATACCGGGGATTTTGTTAAGCATCTCAATTTCCACGCCTTCATTGGGCTGTAGATGAATGGTGAGCTTATTAGGCGGTAATTCTCTAAAGCTGTCTTTAAATATATTGTGGGGTAATTGTTTAAAGTAAACGACGATTTCTGTGCGTTTTCCAGTCAAGCGTTTGCCGGTGCGTAAGTAAAATGGCACGCCGGCCCAACGCCAGTTATCAATATCAACTTTTAAAGCAACAAAGCTTTCGGTTGTACTTTCTGTATTAGCACCTTCTTCTTCAAGATAACCGGGTACTGGTTTACCTTTAAGATAGCCACTGGTATAGAGACCACGGACGGTTTTTTCTTCTACATTTTGAGCAGTAATAGGGCGAAGAGCTTTAAGTACTTTAATCTTTTCGTTATGAATGCTTTCAGCTTCCAGGTTGACAGGGGGCTCCATCGCAATAAACGTGAGAATTTGTAGCAAATGGTTTTGCACCATGTCACGTAATTGGCCGGTTTTATCAAAATAATCCCAACGACCTTCAATACCCACTTCTTCAGCGACCGTGATTTGAATATGGTCGATGGTATTGTGATTCCAATTGGTGGTAAAAATAGAATTAGCAAAGCGTAATGCCAATAAATTTAAAACTGTTTCTTTACCCAAATAATGGTCGATGCGATAAACCTGGCTTTCACTGAAGACACCGGCGACGACATCATTAATTTCCTTGGACGACTTTAGGTCATGGCCAATGGGTTTTTCCATAACCATGCGTGAGGTTTCAGTGAGTACGCCTGATGAGTGCAAGCCTTGGCAAATACTTTTAAATAAAAAAGGTGAAACAGCGAAGTAATTGACCATAATTCTGGATGTTTGATCAATAACGGTGTTGAGTTGTTTGTATTGTTCTGGTTGAGTCAGATCAATTTTAAGGTAAGCGAGCCTAGCTGAAAAGCGTTCCCATACTGTATTATCAATTGTATCGTGCAAAAACGCTTGCAAGCTTTTATGCGCGATATCAATAAAGTCTACGCTGTTAATGTCATGTAAATCAACACCGATAATGTGCGTGTCGGGTTCTAGAAAGTTCGCATTTTCAAGGCGATACAGAGAAATGATCAGCTTGCGTTTCGATAGATCACCCAGTGCACCATAAATTACTAAATCGCAGGGGTTAAAGGTATTTTTGGCTTTCATAGGCTAGTCGTCGAGTAAAAGATTATTAGGCTGGTATAATAAAAACGAAGATTTTAGTGAGATATTGAACTTTTATTATCGCAGAATTTTCCGCATGTTGCTGAATTGAATTGCAATGATTTTGCTACTTAAAGCACGTTTTCCTTAAGAAGTGTTGGCTAACAAATGATCTTACTTGATTTATCGCTTTACCAAATGATAGTGGTTGCCTTGGTATTTGTTTGGACGGGCTTTGTCAGGACGGGATTAGGGTTTGGAGGGGCTGCGCTTGGCTTGCCTCTGATGCTGTTTGTGCAAAATAACCCCTTGTTATGGTTGCCCATTATTAGTGTGCATTTACTTTTTTTCTCGGGCTTGACATTGCTTAATCGCTTACATAATGTCGATTGGCGGTATTTAAGACGATCCTCTATTTACATTATTCCACCCGCGATTGTCGGGGTATTTGGCTTAGTGAATTTGCCTGTTTTATGGTTGAATAGTTTTATTTACTCCATCACCTTATTCTATGGCTTCATCTGGTTACTCAATCGGGGTATTGAAAGCCACCATGCTTGGGCGGATAGAATATTGCTTGTGTTGGGAGGCTATGTAGCGGGTATTTCTTTAACAGGCGCACCGTTAATGGTGGCTGTTTATATGCGTAATGTAAGTAAGCATCAACTACGAGATACGCTGTTTGTACTGTGGTTTATTATCGTCAGCATAAAGATGACCACTTTTGTGATGTTATCAGTCAATTTACACTTTCTTACCGCACCGACTTTATTACCTGTTGCGGCGATAGGTCATATACTGGGATTAAAAGCTCATAACGCTATTATGCGTAATGATTTATTATTTAAGCGCTGGATTGGAGGAGGGTTGATTATTGTGAGTGTCTTGGGCTTAGTGGAACTCTATCGTCCTCAGTTACATATTCTTTTAACTGGAAAATGACAACTAAAACAACTGCCTTTACCCAGTTCACTGGTGATGATTAATCTGGCATCATGGCGCATCAGTACGTGTTTGACAATCGCCAGGCCTAACCCGGTACCGTTAACTTTTTTGGCGCGTTTGGTTTCAACCCGATAAAAGCGCTCTGTAACACGCGGGATATCTGCTTTTGAAATACCTTCACCTTGGTCTGTAATAGACAGGATGATTGATTCCTTGGCTTGGTACCAACGAACGGTGACGGGAAAATTGTCAGGTGAATATTTCAGTGCATTACCGACTAAATTGGTAAAGGCGCTACGTAATTCCTGTTCTTCACCAACAATATGCGCATTACTTTCTAAGGTTAATTGTATCCGCCCCCCTGCGATGCCAATTGAGTCAACTTCTGTGCATACTTGCTGCAATAAATCCGGGATTTTGACACATTCGGTCTTTTTTTGCTGGGTTTCTAAGCGTGTTAGTAACAATAAATCATCCACAAGATGCTGCATTCTTTCGGTTTGCCCTTGCATTTGTTGGAATGAGTTGGTTAACAAGGGAGAGAGTCCATCATCCATGTCCTGTAAAGTTTCTAAATAACCTTTTAATACAGTAAGTGGTGTTCTAAGTTCGTGAGAGACATTAGCCACAAAATCCTTACGCATCCGTTCCATTTTTTTAATCTGGGTAATATCTTGTGCCAAAAGCAACCTCAAGCCTGCACCGTAAGGAATGATACGAATTTCCAGGATCATTCGGTTATCTATTGGGGACGGTACAACCACAGATTCTTTATAGTTTGCGGCTCTTAAATAACGAATAAAATCAGGAAAACGAATCAGATTCGGAATACGTTGTCCCTTGTCAGAGGTTTTTAAACCAAACACTTCTCTAGCGGCTTTATTCGCCCAGTCAATTTCATCATTGACGCCCAGGACAATAGCAGCATCAGGTAAGGCTTCTGTAGAGCGCCGAAATTGATCAATCATACGACTTAATTTTTTCTTACGGATCTTTTGATTTTTTCTCATGCGGTAGACATGATAATAAATTTCTTCCCAGATGCCTTTAGCTTTAGGATATTTACCACGTCCTCCTGTTCTGATCCATTTTTCGAAGCGGTTTATCTGTAGGACTTGATGGATGATGATTGAAAGCATGAGCAAAAATAGTAACGCCAGAAAGTGCCCCGTAAATCCACTCATAATAGCCACTGCTAAAAAGAGTAGCAGTGTCGTTATTATTTCTTTTTGCCAGATGCCCATAATCGTTAACCCTGCAAAGAGAACCGATATCCGAAGCCACGCACGGTTTGTACCAGATCTTCGCGACCATGCTCTTCAAGGATTTTTCTGAGTCGGCGGATATGAACGTCAATAGTGCGCTCTTCGATATAGACGCTTCGTCCCCAGACCTGATCAAGTAATTGAGTTCGGGTATAGACTTTGTCGGGATGAGTCATAAAAAACTGCATGAGTCGAAATTCAGTCGGACTGACTTCTAGTTGTTTGTCACTAATGGTGAGGCGATGTTGTTCAGTATCCAGTAATAAATCGCCTAGAATAATTTGCGATTGCCCTTGTATTTTTCCACTTCTACGCAACACTGCACGAATACGAGCGATTAATTCTTTAGGTGAAAAGGGTTTGGTCATGTAATCATCCGCACCAATTTCAAGTCCTCTAATCTTATCTTCTTCTTCGCCTCGGGCTGTCAATAATATTATAGGAATGTCTTTGTAAACGGGTTCTTTTTTTAAACGTCTAGCCCATTCAACCCCACTAATTCCAGGCAACATCCAGTCCAATAGTATGAGGTCTGGTACTTTATCATCAAGTAATTTTTGGGCTTCTTCTGCATCAGTGGCTTCTATGGAGCCAAAATTACTTTGATCAAGCACCATCACCAGCATTTCTCTGATAGCATCTTCATCTTCAACAATGAGAATATTAAAGCTAGACATAATTAACTAAGTTTAAGGTAAATAGAGTCATTGTAACAAAGAGATTGTTACTCTTTTGTGACAGTGGCGTAATAGAGCTATTGTTATGGTTTGCTAAAGTGTAGTTGTTTTGAAGTGATTTAAGTGAATAGCTTACAATATAGTTTACTAGAACTAACCCTATACGACACACTTATGAGTGATTCAAGAATTTACCTCAACGTTCCTTATGCCCAAAAAGACGCAGCAAAAGCACTCGGAGCACGATGGGATCCTGCTAATAAGAAATGGTATGTGCAGGGAAAAGATGATGTCAGTCTTTTTTCAGACTGGTTACCTGTTAACTATAATAGTGAGCCTGTTTCTGTCAAGTCAACCCCATCCAATGATATTGGGCAAGGCGTCATCACTTATCCAGTCGATACCGCGTTTTTTGCGTATAATGGCGACACACCTCCTTGGGCTTAAGAACTAAAGTCTGTTATCGCTATTAACGCGGCCTTATTAAAAACCACTGATACTGTTCAAAACTAATCTAATCTGGATCTGGGTAAAAAAGCCAAAAAATCAGATAATACCTTTCGGGATGAAGAATACACATTTTCTTATTGATGCCATTTAAGCAGTCCGTATGAAAAACCCATACGGTTATTATACGGACTGATTATTAAAAGCTAAACACTTTAAAAATATGATAAACCCTTATAAATTAAATAGACGGTTTAGTGTTGCCCCGATGCTAGATTGGACGGATAGTCGCTGCCGTTTTTTTCATCGTTTGATTTCACAGCATGCCTTGTTGTATACCGAAATGGTTACTACAGGTGCTTTAATTCATGGGGATCATCATCGTTTTCTACAGCATCGGCCAGAAGAAAGTCCAGTAGCTTTTCAATTGGGGGGGAGTAACCCTAAAGATTTAGCGACTTGTGCCAAAATGGTTGAAGAGTATGGTTATGATGAAGTCAACTTGAATGTGGGTTGCCCCAGTGATCGTGTGCAGAATGGTCGCTTTGGGGCTTGTTTAATGGCAGAGCCCGGGTTGGTCGCTGAATGTGTTGCCTCACTGTCTCAAGCGGTTAATATTCCGGTCACAGTTAAGTCGAGAATTGGTATTGATGACCGGGATTCTTATGAGGAATTGGTGGATTTCATTTCAACAGTGGCTGAGGCAGGGTGCGAAACGTTCATTGTGCATGCCAGAAAGGCTTGGTTAAAGGGTTTATCGCCCAAACAAAATCGGGAAGTTCCCCCCTTGCGTTACGATGTGGTTTTTCAATTGAAAAAAGATTTTCCGCACTTAGAGATTATTATTAATGGTGGCATAACTTCATTAGCACAGGCAGAAGATTTGCTGGAGCAGGTTGATGGCGTTATGGTGGGGCGTGAAGCTTATCAAAACCCTTATATCCTGGCTGAGGTGGATAAGCGTTTTTATGGTGTCACTAAAGAGCCGCTTTATCGTCAAGAGATTGTGCATTTATTAATTCCTTATACGCGGGAACTGCTTAAAACAGGGGGGCGTTTAAACAGTATCACACGGCATATCCTAGGGCTTTTTCACGGTGAGTTTGGAGCGAGGGGATGGCGCAGGCATCTAAGTGAGAATGTCGGTCAGGCTGATGCAGATGAGTCAGTTATCTTGGCAGCGTTGGCTTATACTTTTCGAACTGATATGAAAAATATGTAACCTAAATCCTGCAAGCCAATACCTTGTATAAATTTTTAATATATAAATCAATTATCAGATATTGCAGTATGCGCACCATCACTGGCAGCTAATATGGCGGCCTCAAAGGCGTCTAACTTTGCCTTAATATCCTCCGCGAAACATAAACATCGAGTATTGGGAAAAATAGGCGTCATTTGATTCGATATCAGGTAGGCTGTCCGCTTATAATCTTCTTTTGAATATAACCTCAGGATTCCCCATACCTATGCCCACTCAACGTAATGTTGTTGAACGTATTGTTAACTTCAACCAAAGACGCGATCCCGATCGGTTGACCCTTAAATATCATGAAATGCGAGCGGATGCTTTTGCTTTTCTTCGCGGAACAAGTCATCTGTTTTATCAGGACTGGCCTGCTGATTCACCACTCAATGATGCACCGCCTGCCTGGATTTGTGGGGATTTGCATTTAGAAAACTTTGGCAGTTTTAAGGGTGACAATCGACTGACCTATTTTGATATTAATGATTTCGATGAAGCTGTACTTGCACCAGCGACATGGGATCTCTCCCGTTTTATCACCAGTGTACTGGTCGGTGCAAAAACCTTAGACGTCAATCAATCTGAGGCGATTGCTTTATGTCACTGTTTCCTCGATAATTATATAACAGCGCTTCAGGATGGTAAAGCGCGCTGGTTGGAACGTGATACCGCAAAAGGGATGATCAAGAATTTGCTTGCTGATCTTAAAAAGCGTGAGCGTCAGCAGTTTCTTGATTCTCGCACTGAGATTAAAGATGACAAACGGATACTCAAACTGGATGGTAAGCGTGCTCTGTCGATTAATGAGAACGATCGAAAAAAAGTTCTTAAGTTTATGAAAGCATTTGCAGCACTTCAGCCAAAGCCGAAGTTTTTTAAAGTGCTGGATGTCGCTCGTCGTATTGCCGGTATTGGGAGTCTGGGAATAGAACGATATATTATACTTGTAGAAGGTTTAGGCTCTCCACATGGAAACTATCTGCTTGATTTAAAGTATCAGCCGGGTTCGGCCTTAGCACCTTATTTGACTTTGCCTCAACCTGAATGGAACTCTGAAGCCGATCGAGTGATCATTATTCAGCATCATGTTCAGGCCATATCTCCGGCATTTCTTAATGCAGTGCAGATTGGACATCGTTCTTATGTGATGCGAGAACTTTTGCCTGACTCCGATCGACTTCATCTGGAATCCTGGAACGGTAAACTTCGTAGATTAGAAAAGGTGATGTTAGCCATGGGCAAAGTGGTAGCTTGGGCACATCTTCGCAGTGGTGGAAGGCAGGGATCGGCGATTACTGATGACTGGATTGCCTTTGCAGATCGAAGCAATGATTGGCGAAACCCGTTGCTTGAATATGGGATTAATTACGCTGAACAAGTAGTCACTGACTGGAAAGCCTTCTGTGATTCTCCTGTAACAATTTGATTTTAAACAATGGAAACTGTAACAAATATACCCGTTGTCACGCATGTGATTCAACAGGCATTAACGCCTGTTTTCTTATTGGGTGCTGTCGGCGCTTTATTAAATGTATTAACTGGCCGTCTTGCGCGAATCGTTGATAGGTTTCGTTTTTTAAGCGAGACTTCTGAAAACGATCTGAAGGAACATTGTGATGAATTGGTCACATTACCCGTTAGAGTTCGCTTGATTCATTGGGCAATTTCTCTATGCACCTTATGTGCCTTATTTGTTTGCACCTCGATAGTCATCCTGTTTGTTGGAGCAGAACTGGAGTTGAGTTTATCGAGCGTCACATCTATCTTATTTATTGCGGCCATGGTGGCCTTAACAAGCGGATTACTGTGTTTTTTACGCGAGGTGACTTTGGCAACCGATACAATCAAAATTAGAAACCTGTGTTGATTTATAATGGGTGTCTGGAGTGTTGACGAAAGCATTTAATTGTCATAAGGTTTATCAAAATAAATTAATATCAAAGGTATCCAATTGAAAACAGAAGTTTTAGTGTTAGGCGGTGGTCCTGGTGGTTATACCGCCGCATTTCGGGCAGCAGATTTGGGTAAGCAAGTGACTTTGGTCGAGCGCTTTCCAGTCTTAGGTGGGGTTTGTTTAAATGTCGGTTGCATTCCCTCAAAAGCCTTGCTGCATGTAGCGAGTGTGTTAAATGAGTCTAAGGAAGTCAGTGTCGCAGGTATTAAATTTGCTGAGCCAGAGATTAACCTGGAACAATTACGTGACTGGAAAAATAAAGTCAGTAATCAACTGAATGCAGGATTGGCCGCATTAGCCAAGCAGCGAAATGTCACTGTGGTTAATGGTACAGGCGCGTTTATTGATGCAACCCATTTGCAGGTCGGTTCTGAAATCATTGAATTTGAACAAGCGATTATTGCGGTGGGTTCAAGACCCGTTAAGATCCCTTCCTTTCCTAATGAAGATGCTCGATTAATCGATTCAACAGGAGCGCTTAAACTGGATGATATTCCCAAAAAGCTGCTGATTATTGGTGGGGGTATTATTGGTTTGGAAATGGCAACCGTCTATAACGCATTGGGTAGTGAAATTACCATCGTTGAGATGCAGGATCAAATCATTCCTGGTTGTGATAAGGACTTGATAAGACCGCTATTTCAAAAGATTAAAAAAGACTATGCGAACATTTATTTATCCACTCGTGTTGCGAATATAGAAGCCTTAGCAGACGGTTTAAAAGTCAGCTTTGATGGTCAATCCGTGCCTGAGTCAGAACTCTTTGATAAGGTATTGGTTGCTGTAGGTCGTCAACCGAATGGCGCTTTATGTGATGCAGATAAAGCCGGTGTGGTCGTTGATGAACGTGGCTTTATCGCTGTTGATAAACATCAACGCACCACCGTCAGCAATATTTTTGCGATTGGTGATGTCGTGGGACAACCTATGCTGGCGCATAAAGCCACGCATGAGGCTAGAATTGCTGCTGAAGTGATCGCTGGTCTAAAATCTCAATGGCAAGCCTTAACAATTCCATCGGTCGCTTATACTGATCCTGAAATAGCCTGGATGGGTTTAACCGAGAATGAAGCTAAAGTGCAAGGTATCGAGTTTGAAAAAGCGGCTTTCCCTTGGGCAGCGAGTGGTCGTTCTTTGGCCAATGGTCGCAAAGAAGGCGTTACTAAATTATTGTCCGATAAAAAAACCGGACGTATTCTGGGCGCTGGCATTGTCGGCACGAATGCTGGTGAATTAATTGCTGAAGCTGTTTTAGCATTAGAAATGGGCGCTAATATTGAAGACTTGGCTTTAACTGTTCACGCGCATCCTACTTTAGCTGAAACGCTAGGGTTTTCAGCAGAAATGATTGAAGGCACAATAACGGATCTTTACATTAAAAAACGATGAATAAACCATTAGATAATAAACCCCTAAATAAAAGTGTTGTTACCAATCTCGCTGCGGTTGGTGTTATTCTATTTGGCAGTATCAGTCCTATCCTTGAGGATTTAATTAAGTCCATTGGTTTTTTCGCCTTATCAGGTGCGGTGACTAATTGGCTGGCTGTTTACATGCTTTTTGAGAAGGTGCCTTATTTATACGGTTCTGGTGTTATACCTGAACGCTTTGAAGAGTTTAAGCTGTCTATCAAACAATTGATGATGCAGCAGTTTTTTACCGTAGCCAATATTGAGCAGTTCATTCAAAAAGAAGAACAGCAAGGTAGCAAAATACTTAATCTTGATCCCTTCTTAAATGCGGTCGATTACGACAAGATCTATGAAGGCTTAGTCTCTTCTATCATGGGTTCGTCATTTGGCGGTATGTTAATGATGATGGGGGGAGAAGAAGCGTTAGCCCCCTTAAAAGAACCCTTTACTGAAAAAATGAAGGGTACTCTAGTTGATATGATTGAGTCTGATCGATTTAAAGCCGCGATTAAGGAAGGTCTTGATGCGCATAAAATCGGTGTTGATATTATTGATAAAATTGAAACGGTTATTGATAAAAGACTGAATGAATTAACCCCGCAATTAGTTAAAGAAATGGTTGAAAGTATCATCCATGAGCATTTAGGCTGGCTCGTGGTTTGGGGGGGTGTCTTCGGTGGCGTTATGGGTTTCTTGTATTACATCTTTGTCTAATGAGTAAGGTAGAATGTGCGTTTGAAGTCTTAGGGACTCCAGACGCCGAATCGATTATTATTCTGCATGGCTTCTTTGCATCTTCACGTAATTGGCGGCAGGTTGCTGAAAAACTGGCTGTCCATTATCACGTCTATAGTTTAGATCTTCGTAATCATGGGGCTTCGCCACATCATCCAGTGATGGACTATCCGGCGATGGTGGGTGATTTATTGTTGTTTATGGATACTCATGATTTAACAAAGTCTCATTTGTTGGGGCATAGCATGGGTGGAAAGATAGCCATGTGGTTTGCTTTAAATCACCCAGAGCGCGTTGATAAATTAATCGTCGCAGATATTGCACCGGTCAGTTATAGCCATTGCTTTAATAATCTCATTGACGCACTCAAAGAACTGCCCTTAAGTGATATGAGTAATCGTAAACAGGCTGAACAATGGTTAGCGCCACATATCCCTGAATTAAGTTATCGGCAGTTTTTATTGCAGAATCTAATTTTAAAAGAAGGCGCTTATTGCTGGCGGGTTAATCTGGATATTTTTAAAAGTCAGGCACCTAATATTATAAGTTTTCCAAATGCAGAGCACCTGTCACCGTATACGGGTGATGTCTTGTTTTTGGGGGGCAGTGAGTCTAAGTATATTAAAGCAGAAGCAGTGAGTCCGTTATTCCCTGAAGCGACAGTTAGTATGCTAGCGGGAGCAGGGCATTGGTTGCATGTGCAACAGCCGGTTGAGTTTTTAAGACAGGTTGAAGATTTTTTAGCGCTTAATTAAACACAACTTTAATTTAGTAAAGACTACCGGATTAATCTAAAGTTGATCTCATTGTGTCCAGACAATATTCAAGTCCAGCTAGGAGGGCATTGATTTCGTACAATAGCTTGCTTAAAAGACCTACTGAGCAATCAACTTTCTTACGTAACTAACAAACAAAGGCACTCAAATGAATGACTCTACTCTATTTGCTCTCGATTTTGATGGCGTTATCTGCGACAGCGCAGTCGAGACAGCCATAACCGGTTGGAAAGCGGCTTACCGTATTTGGCAAGATATGCCTGAACAAGTCCCTCCTGAACTGATTGAACAATTTCGTCTGGTAAGACCCATTATCGAAACCGGTTATGAGGCTATATTGGCTATGCGCCTTTTATATCTTAAAGAACCGATTGACGCTATCTATCAAAATTATCACACTAAAACAAACATATTATTAGTCGAAGCCAATGTGGGCATTGATGACTTAAAGACACTATTCGGAGAAACCCGTGACACCTGGATCGCAAACGACCTGACCGATTGGGTTAATATGAATCCTTTGTTTACCAGCATTGCCTCAAAGCTGCAACAATTAAGCGCTCAATCCACCTGGTATATTATCACCACTAAACAAGAGCGCTTTGTTAAACAGATATTAAAAGCTAATGACATAGAATTAGAGTCGGAACGAATTTTTGGCCTGGATCGCAAGCTAAACAAAGTCGAACTACTAAAGAATTTATTAGTCCTATATCCCAATAAAAAAATAGTCTTTGTTGAAGATAGGCTACCCACCTTGCTTAATGTTTTAAAAACGCCTGAGCTTGCTAGTATTGAGCTGGTTTTTGCATTATGGGGTTATAATACCGCAGAAGATAAGGCGTTGGCTGCTCAACAAGCCCTCACTTTGCAACACCTTGAAGATTTTCTTACATTTTAATTTTATACTTACGTTGATTTGTTTTAAGCGACTGTAACGAGTTATCCACTCAACTACAAACTATTTCATGACCATTTTTTTACCCCCTTTCGCCATTGGCAAGCTAAAGAAAATAAGTCTATTTGTCTTTCTGAGTATTTTTGCTTGCAATACCTTTGCCCAAGAACCTCGTTTTCTGGTGCTTAATTATCACGACATCATTGATGCTGGCAATATAAATCCACTTAATTCGATGGATACCCGTGTCGAAAACCTTGAACAGCATATCAGATGGCTACTTAAAAGTTACTATAAGATCATCAGTGTACAGGATGTACTGGATGCCGCTAAAGGTCAAACCAAACTACCAAAAAAGGGTGTATTACTTACCTTTGATGACGGTTATCAAAGTTTTTATACACAGGTTTTTCCGCTTTTAAAAAAATATCATGTGCCAGCTACAGTGGCTTTGGTTGGATCCTGGATGGAGGGTAATGTCAGTCCACAGGAGGTAAGCAAACCTTTACTGACCTGGGAACAACTAAGAGAATTAACCCAATCAGGCTTAGTGGAAATCGCCTCACACAGTTATGATCTCCACAAGGGTGTTATTGCTAACCCACAAGGTAACTTACAAGCTGCCGCAGTTAGCCGTATCTATGATAAAGCCAGACTAACCTATGAATCAGAGGAAAATTATCGTAAACGACTTCATACCAGTCTTTTAAAAAGCGCAGAATTTATATTCCAACACACCGGGACAAGGCCAAGGGTTATGGTATGGCCTTATGGGGAATATAATCAGCCAAGCATTGAAGCGTCACGTGAGGCAGGTATGCCCGTCACTATTGGACTGATAGACGGAACCAATACCTTGGCTGATATCAGTGGTTTACGACGCTTACTGATTACAGATAATCCTGACTTAAATGATTTTAAAGAAATTATAAAAACCTTAAGGGCTGACCCAACTTTGCGCGTTGCACATCTAGATATGGATTATCTTTATGATAAAAACCCAGAACAACTAGAGCGTAACCTGGATGCAGAAGTTCAACGCATTAAAGACATGCACATCAGTACCGTCTACTTGCAAGCTTATGCAGACTCTGATGGTGACGGCAACGCTAATGCTTTATATTTTCCTAATCGTCATTTACCCGTTAAACAGGATTTATTTAATCGGGTTGCCTGGCAATTAAAAAAAATTGCCGGTGTGAAGGTATATGCCTGGATACCTATTTTGGCCTATCAAGGATCGCTTCCAGAATCATGGTATGTCCATCAGTGGCGTGAGGGCAAGGTTCAAAAAGCGACTCATATTTACACTCGTTTATCTCCTTTTAATGCAGAAGCCCGCCAATATATTGCCGAGATATACGAAGATCTAGCGATTTATTGTAATTTTGATGGCATCCTGTTTCATGACGATGGTATTTTATCTGATTTTGAAGATGCTGCACCCGCTGCGTTTTTTTATGGAAAAGAAGCTTGGGGTTTGCCTGATCAATTTGAGCAATTATATGCAACCAGTAAAACGCGATTGGCTTGGGGACAACACAAAACAGAATTAATCAATCAATTGACTGATGAATTAACTAATCGTGTACGTATTTACAGACCTGGGATAAAAACAGCCCGAAACTTTTATGCGCTACCGCTTTTAAACCCGGATAGTGAAGAATGGTATGCGCAATCATTTGGCAGTTTTTTAAAACATTACGACTATGTTGCCATTGAAGCCATGCCCTTTATGGAAGAGGCCGAACAACCCCAGCAATGGTTGACTGAGTTAGCAAGAAAAGCCGCAAATTATCCAGATGGACTTAATAAAACCGTCTTTGAACTTCAGGCTGTTAACTGGAAAATTCAACAGAAAATACCAATGCCAATATTCATTGAGCAGGTAGAGCTACTAAAAGAACTGGGTGTAAAGCATCTTGGGTATTACCCCGATAACGTGTTTGAAAATCAGCCAGAACTTACTGAGTTGCAAAAACACTTCACAGTTTCTGAATTACCCAACAAGTTCTATCGGCGGTATCATAAGTTTAGATTTAGCCGATTTAGTCACTTTAGGCGCTTTAGGCATTATAGCCACTTTAAGCATTATAGCCACTTTAAGCATTTTAGGCACTTTAAGCACTATAGCCGTTTTAAAAAAATATGACTTTCTCTTTGCAAAATTTGACTGAAGACCTGCAGGTGTTATGGCTCGATTTAGGGTCTGTTTGGACTTCATTTGATGCTTCTCTAGAAGATTTTATTTATTACTATCCTTTGTTTATGGCCTACATTTGGATGTTTGGCGCACTCATATTTTATTTTCGTTTTGAATGGCGCCAGCAAGGCAACTCGGAAAATTTGCCTGAGTTAACCGAGTTTCCTCCCGTCTCTATTTTGATTCCCTGCTACAACGAAGCTGATAACATTCGAGAAACAATTGAAATTCTACTTGAGCAAAAATATCCTAACTTTGAAATTATTGCGATTAATGATGGTAGTAAGGACAACACGTTTGCAATCCTGGAGTCCTTAGCCCAACAGTATGCTCAAGTACGGGTTGTTAACTTACATACTAACCAGGGTAAGGCAATGGGTCTACGCGCGGGTGCTTTACTGGCTAATAGTGAAATTTTAATTTGTATTGATGGTGACGCACTGCTAGCGCCTGAAGCGGTTGCATGGATGGTTAGACATTTTATTGCTAAACCGCATATTGGTGCAGTCACAGGCAATCCAAGAATTCGCAACCGTTCAACCTTACTGGGTAGAATCCAGGTCGGTGAGTTTTCTGCTATTGTAGGTATGATTAAACGGGCACAACGCTCTTATGGAAAAATATTTACGGTCTCCGGTGTCATTGCCGCATTTCGTAAATCAGCCCTGCATGATGTAGGCTATTGGAGTAACGATATGGTCACCGAAGACATCGATATCAGTTGGAAACTACAACTCGGCGGCTGGTCTATCTATTTTGAACCCAATGCTCTTTGTTGGGTGCTAATGCCTGAAACATTAGAAGGATTATGGAAACAAAGAACCCGTTGGGCACAAGGCGGAACAGAAGTTCTACTCCGTTATTTTACATCATTATTTCGTTGGTCTTCTCGGGGAATGTGGCTACTATACTGTGAATGTTTAATCAGTATAATCTGGTCGTTTTTAATTTTGGTACATCTACTCTTTGCGCCAATAGAATTATTTACCGAATCAACCTGGCAATCCCTGCACGATCTAAGTCCCAGTTGGACGAGTATGCTACTGAGCCTGACCTGTCTGATTCAATTTGGTATGAGTCTTTTTATAGATTCACATTACGAACTGAAAACCGGTGGCGTCGCTCGTTATTATTATTGGATGGTATGGTATCCCGTTGTTTATTGGATCATTAACGTAGGCACCACAATAGTAGGGTCGGTTAATGCCTTAAAAAAGCAAAAAGGACAACGCGCGGTTTGGGTTACAGTGGATAGAGGTTTGCGTCAGAAGTGAAAAATTATATTATACTCGGCGCGGTCACAGATGCGGAAAATGAAAGAGGTATAATGCTCCAATTTACCTAAAAATATGACATGCTTAAAATCAAATTCACAGAGGCCGAAGTTGAACAGTTATACCAACAATTCATGGAACATCCTTC
>CAIMEB010000171.1 GCA_903839855.1 uncultured Methylococcaceae bacterium | reverse complement strand
TTTTTATGCATCTCTTCTAAGGTGAGAATTTCTTGCGAGGTGAGCTGTTTTATATAGAGCATTTATAATTTAAAAATGACTCTATCATACGCTAAACATGCCAGGCCTTAGTTAAATTAATTATTCATAAGTACTTAAGATCACTTCAATTAGCCAATATAAGTCACCAGATTCTAGTCCTCGTCCAGTGGGGTCAAATATATTAAAATCACCCTGGTGGTTCACTGAAGATACTTTTGAAAAATTAATAAATGGTCAAGGTAGTATTACTTCAACTGCAAGAGAAATGTTAGCAGTTCCAACAAGATTTAATGCAGATTTTGATAATCTAATTTCTATAAAAACAAAGGTTAGTGGTTATTGTTATTTGGGCCTCACTAGTCCTATGTCTTTGGTTGAAAATGGTAAAGAATATTTAAAAGGTGGTTTTGAGCAAATTTGGATTCCAAACTTACAACCCAGTCAAGTTAATATTCTTGCCTATGGTGATGTTGGAACCTTTTAAACAAAGAATAACTGGTGATAACGTAAACTTAAATATCCGCGTAGCTATTTTTTAGGTATTAATTGAGAAAAAGTATGTTTCTCCATAATAATGAGGTGAATCGATGGAATTTATTGAACAAATAACAGGCATAAGTTTATATGGTCCTGCAGTAAGATCTGGAGTACATGATAAGTCTTTAAATGGTAAAAAATATGCAATAAAAGATTGCATTGAATTAGGAACAGAAGTATTACGCGAGATTAAATCTAATCAAAATAAGATGCCATTTGTTGAAGTGGCTGGCGTATTAACTTGGACAACTTTAATCATGACCGATATCATTCAAGATATCGTTAAGGTTGACCCTACGGGTAATAGTAAGATTGTGATGTCCATTTTAGATAAAGTAAAAAAAGAAACGTCAAAAAATAAATTTACTGGAAATAGATACAAGTCAGATATTGACAAAATAGACAAGGCTACCGATGCACTTAAGAAGGTGGTACCAAAAGCCAGCGATGTGATAAATGTGTTCGCAGATTTAGCTAAAAACTCATTGGGACTTATGGATTTTGCTCAATCTTCCTCTGAAACTAAGGCATCTTTAAATCAAGCACAATTAACAGCAGAAATGAATCTTTCAAAAATGATTCATAAATTGAGAGAAATTGAAGCAAAAATAGCTGATGATGCTTTAAATGATGATGGTAATACAGGAAGTTCGGTTAATTACACCCCTGCATATAGGTTACCCTAATTTTAAATAACTGGGGTCAGAGTAAACTTAAATATTGGGTGTTCTATAATCTGACCACTGAAACAATTTCTTTGTTGCAAACAAATAGGGTAGCCATAAGGCAAGAAAAACAATTGAAACGGGAAATGAATTTAAGTTTACTCTGACCCCGTTTATTATATTACAAGATTCATGTTCAGAAACGAAGGAGAGTCAAGTGGTGTTCCCTGTAAATTTGTATGTCGATAGCTTTCTAAAGGTGCCTGCTGCAAGGTTTGGTAGCAACAGATCGAGTGGAAGAAAGGATAACTGGGGTCAGAGTAAACTTAAATCTGCTCTTTTTGTATAATGTGCCGTTTCTATCCATTAACTTTAGGAAAAAATGGCACGATAGATCAGAGCCGGGTAGCCCGTAGTTTGGGGTTAGTTCTGTAGGTCGGGTTAAATGCATTAGCTAAATCAGATATCAAAGTGGAGGCTGAGGCTGATTTAGATAATCCGCTAATAACTGAAACCGAGTTGAAGGTGTTTCGCCCAGTGCCTAATCTTAAAGAAATTCGTAGAGGCGTAAAGATATATTCTCTCTATATCCGTCCATAGCGTCCATAGTATAAAGTAAAATAAGCACTCAGGTTACGAAGTCGTTATAATTGAACTCAAGAAAAGATAACGCAACAAGATGTAACCTACACAATTTTTTATGAGTTTTCAATGAAATATGAATGGGATAGTAATAAAGCAGTAGCTAATCTGTCTAAACATGGAGTTTCTTTTGAAGAAGCGAAAACAGTTTTTGATGACCCTTTATATGTTGATTTCTACGTTCAGACCATTCTTACAGTGAATACCGCTTTATATTACTGGGTGAATCAATTCAAGGTAGGTTGTTGTTTGTTTCATATACGGAACGCAACAATGTGATTTGGATAATTAGTACAAGAGAAGCAACGCAATCTGAGAGAAAAGCATATGAACAAAAATGAAATGGAAGATGAATTACGCCCAGAGTACGATTTGCAAAGCTTACAGGTTAGAAAACTTGGACATGGACGTAAAAGCTTTTGTGATACCGTTCGATTAGAACCTGATATTATTGCCACGTTTCCAAGTGCTGAAGCTGTAAATGAAGCATTACGTTATTTAATCGAAGTAATAAATGGGGTCAGAGTAAACTTATTTTCATTTTCTTCTATAGTGTATCTTTCTATTCATTATTTTAGAGAAAACGCAATGGCTCGACTTACCAGACTATGCCCAGTCGGAGTTCCGCAACATATCATTCAGCGAGGCAATAACCATCAGGTTTGTTTTGCTGGAGCCGGAGCCGACATTCCGCACCCCTTGGGCATCTTATTGATATTCAGAGTTTGACTGGCCGACGGATGACAGTAAAAAATATGGGGCGACCTTTAGGCTGGCGAAAGCAAAAACCAGACGTTTAAGTTTAGTGATATTTAGTTTTGATGTATTGACGTTAGCTATACGTTGCCGTAGCATTTGTACCTTAAATTAAGGAGAACTTTATGCGTAATGCTTCCATTAATCTACGTGCATTAGCTGAGCAACGGGATCTTATTGACTACGCGGCACAATTGCTTGGCAAGAATCGTTCAGATTTTATGCTTGAAGCAGCCTGCGACAAAGCACGGACTATCGTGCTCGATCAGGTCTTTTTCAATTTAGATAATGAAAAATATCAACAATTTTTAGCCATGCTTGACGCACCTCCAATCCCTAATATAGGGCTTGAACGGCTTATGGCAATCAAGCCTCCTTGGATCGTTGATCAGGAATGAGTTTAGAGTTTAATGAACCTGAACCGCTTGATAAGATTCATCAATTAGATAAGTTTCTTTGCGGTGAGCCTTTACTCGATGAATGGCTCAAGCGACGTGCATTGGCTAACCAAGTAAGCGGAGCGAGTCGAACATTTGTTGTAGCTGATCATAACAAACAAGTTATGGGCTATTATGCAATGGCTGCAGGCGCTGTATCACACCAAATGGCGACAAGTTCTGTTCGGCGCAATATGCCTGATCCTGTACCTGTGATGATTCTAGCGCGACTTGCAGTATCTACTCAGGCGCAAGGGGTGAAATTAGGTGGTGCTCTTTTACAAGATGCAGTTAAGCGTGCGTTGGTGGTTTCTCAAAACACTGGGGTTAGGGCTTTATTGGTACAAGCGTTGCATGATCAAGCCAAAATGTTCTATGAACATTACGGCTTTCAAGTATCACCTGCCCACCCATTAACACTCATGCTTCGATTGTATCAGGTATGACCTTTCTAGAAAACTCTGGGGATTAATAATGGGGATTCATTTCTACGATGGAATATGTTAATGGTGCTGGGCAATGTATTGATATTATACTTTTGTCCGTTGAAAATGCCGGGCAATGAAAAGCTGTTGCCCAGCCTACATGACTGGTGATAATTATGGTGAATAGGCTGTCGATTGGTGTGGCGATATGACCGATATGACCGATTTGACCGATTTGCAGGGTTCACTAATTATTTTTTTCACAATTTTGGCTCAGGTATAAATTATGTCTGCATTAGCTTACCATCAAGACTTTTATGGCTGGACACAGGAACAGGCAAAATTATTGCGGGAACATCGCCTTAACGAACTTGACCTTGAGAATCTATTGGAGGAAGTCGAAAGCATGGGGAAATCAGAAAAACGAGAACTGGAATCACGACTGGAAGTGTTACTGATGCACCTGTTAAAGTGGCACTATCAACCTAATTTTCAAGGAAAAAGTTGGGAATTGACTATTAGAGAACAAAGAGCCAAGAGCATCCGACATTTAAAGGAAAATCCAAGTCTTAAAGGACAATTGGCAGAAACTTTCATGTATGCGTATGAAGATGCACGACTATGGGCTGCGCGTGAAACTGGACTGTCGTTAGATATATTTCCTGATGCTTGCCCTTGGACGTTTGAACAAGCGATAGACCCGGTATTTTTTCCAGAAGTATAACTGGGGTCAGAGTAAACTTAAATTTTAGTTTTCCTGTATAGTGTCTCTTTCTATTCATTATTTCAGAGAAAGCGAAATGGCTCGACTTACCAGAGTATGTCCCGTAGGCGTTCCGCAACATATCATTCAGCGAGGTAATAACCGGCAGGTTAGTGATCAAGCGCGACTGTTAACTGTTATTTACACATTGCGAGATGATTCAATTCGGATAATTTCAGCCCGTAAATCAACAACAAAAGAGGCAAATAACTATGCGTGTGGCTTAAATAACTTTCTTAAATACAGAACTTGGTAAAATCAATTTGTCAGGCTGACCTGCTAATGGCATAAAACCAAAATAGGTATAAAAGCTAACTGCCGTACTATCTTTTGCATCAACAACAATTCCTACTACAGCCAAGGTCTTGCTTGCCGCTATAACTTTCTGACAGGCATCAGCTAATAGAATTGAACCTAAACCTTTTCTATGGAAGCAAGTGCTAACAGCTAGACGACCTATCAGTGCAACCGGTACAGGATATCGAGGTAATGTTTTTGCCAATGTTGCTGGCAAATCAACACAACTTACACTACCCGCGCTTAACGTAAAAAAACCAGCTAATTGTTTGGAATTATATTCTGGTGTTGCTATAAAAACTCTTGAAACATTTCGTCTAATGTCTTGTGAAGCGTATTGGTGAATGTATTGGTCTAGTTGAGTTTGCCCACAAGTAAACGAAGCGGTATCAACTGCTTTATCAAATGGGCGAATATGATAAATTATCACTGAGCAATTTGCTCAGAATGACGCTTAAAGGCTAATTTTAAGGCTGCATTAGGATCTTTTTGATTATCTAGTGCAGCAAGAAAAGCATTAAAGTCCTCAGGTTGAAGTGTAATATTTTCGTGTGCCTGGATTATTTTTTCTGCGGAAGTGAGTGCGTGAGATAAAACAAATTCTGAAATACTAACATGTGCATAGGTCGCTGCTTTGTCCAATAATTCTCTTGCACGAATATCACAGCGAATATTAAGGCGACTTTCTTTTACACTAGTATTTTCCATGAGAAATTCCATTAAGGTTAATTTTGACTAATTGTGCGCCATTTGTGAGTACATTGCAAGCTGTAATAACTGGGGTCAGAGTAAACTTAAATTCCTTCACTCCAGTTATTCTTTCTTACAAGTTGAATAAGGCTATAATTACTCTTTTAATTTTATTACAGGACTTCCATGCCAACTATTAGCATGTTTTACGGTATTCTTGTATCAATGTATGTTTTCGATTCGGAGAGACATCATTTGCCACATATTCATGTTCGTTATAATGAACTTAAGGCATGTATTGCTATTCCGAGTGGTGACGTACTTGAAGGGAGTCTACCTGTTCGGCAAATGAAGTTAATTCAGGCGTGGATAGAACTGCATCAGGATGACCTTATGGCTGATTGGTATTTGGCTTCAACGGGTCAGACTCCATTTAAAATTGATCCTTTACGCTGAGTTGTGACTATGACACCTGACGTAGTACAAGTAAAACCACTAGCCGATTATTGTCTGGAGACGGTTTTCGAAAATGGGGAGCGGCGCTGGTTTGATATGAAGCCATTTCTTTCCTATCCAGCTTTTTCGGCATTGACTGAGCAGAATCTTTTTATGAAAGCATCTGTCGCATACGGTACCGTTGTATGGAACGATGAGATTGATCTTTCTCCAGATACACTTTATCTTCGTGGTCGTCCGCTCGAATAACGGAATAACTGGGGTCAGAGTAAATTTAAATTTTCTACTTCCTGTATAGTACCTATTTCTAACCATCAATATCAGGGAAAACGAAATGGCTCGATTATCCAGAGTATGCCCAATAGGCGTTCCGCAACATATCATTCAGCGAGGTAATAACCGGCAGGTTTGCTTCGCTGGAGAGCAGGACTTTGCGGCTTATGTAGGTTGGTTGAAAGACTACTC
>CAIMEB010000170.1 GCA_903839855.1 uncultured Methylococcaceae bacterium | reverse complement strand
TTTTTATGCATCTCTTCTAAGGTGAGAATTTCTTGCGAGGTGAGCTGTTTTATATAGAGCATTTATAATTTAAAAATGACTCTATCATACGCTAAACATGCCAGGCCTTAGTTAAATTAATTATTCATAAGTACTTAAGATTCGATGGATAGTTCAAAGAAGTCAGCCGATAACTGTAAGATTCGATGAAATGTTTCCTTAATTTTTTGGAAAGTTTCAAAAATAGTCTTAGTTCGCTATTCATTGATAACTCGCGGTTTGTTGGTAACACATGACAAAGTAATTGTTTATTAAGAAAGCATTATTTTGTTAAAAATTATCTAATTAACTGTTATATTAATCAAGTTTTTGGCGATATAAAGCATAAGGTCAGTTTGGATGAGTTTTGGATATACTTTATCAGGTTTTGCAGTTGGAATATTAGTTGGAATTACGGGCGTTGGGGGTGGTTCTTTGATGACACCATTACTGGTGTTCTTATTTGGCTTTAATCCTGCAGTTGCAGTAGGTACAGATCTTCTATTTGCCTCTATCACCAAAACGGGCGGGGTATGGGTTCATCACGGTAAACATGGCTCAGTGGATTGGAAAATTGTTGGCTGGATGGCGCTAGGCAGTATCCCTTTTGCTGTAACGACCTTGTTTGTACTTAAATATTATATGTCTGTCGGAAAGGAAATAACCGGCGCTATTACTTTTACGTTAGGCATAGCCCTAATTTTAACCGCCTGTGCGCTGCTTATTCGTAGTATTTTGTTGAATAGAGCAAAAAATCTTAAGCCGATTGATGACGAGCATAGTAATGTTCTAAATGCTGCACGTTTTAAACATTTACAAATTCCAGCTACTGTCATTATTGGCGCCATGTTAGGTGTGTTAGTTACCTTGTCTTCTGTCGGTGCGGGTGCCTTGGGTACGGTGGCTTTGTTATTTCTTTATCCTAGAATGACGACTCTGAAAATAGTGGGTACTGATTTAGCTCATGCGATTCCATTGACAGCTGTGGCGGGAATTGGTCACTTGAGTTTGGGAAATGTGAATGGAGTTTTATTGGTTAGTCTATTAATGGGTTCTTTACCGGGTATATGGATAGGTAGTCATTTAAGTGCAAAGATACCTGAAAAATATTTACGTCCTGTGTTGGCAACAATATTGTTGCTTATTGGATTTAAATTTGTTTTGCATTAAAGTCCGATAAAGAGATTTATAAAGAAGTGGGGGTGAGCTGGGAAAATTCTGTTTCAGAAAGTCGGTATTCCACCTTGGGAAACAGACACGATACCGTTAGTTTATCTGGATGATAGACTGGCTGCCATCGGTGATTTGTGGATAAGTGCAGCGTTTATAACGAACAGCAAGACGGCAGTATGCGGTTGTTTTTGGAAAAGTAAAATGACGGTATCGAATAAAAGACAATGACGACAAGTCCATTGTCGATTAAAATAGTTATGATTTAATTAAGCTGTCATCAGTTTTTCCCCTGAATTCAAAACATTTTAAATGACAAAATATATTTTCATTACTGGCGGTGTTGTATCATCGCTAGGCAAAGGTATTGCAGCATCGTCGTTAGCTGCTATTCTTGAAGCGCGTGGCCTTAAAGTCACTATGACCAAGTTGGATCCTTATATCAATCTGGATCCAGGTACCATGAGTCCTTTTCAACATGGCGAGGTATTTGTCACTGAAGATGGAGCAGAAACTGACTTGGATTTAGGTCATTATGAGCGGTTTCTTAAAACCACGATGGCTAAGAAGAATAATTTCACTGCCGGTCAAGTGTATGACAGCGTGTTACGTCGAGAGCGTAAGGGTGAATATTTAGGGGCTACGGTGCAAGTTATTCCGCATATTACTGACGAGATTAAACGACGGGTTTATCTGAGTGCAGAAGGCGTTGATGTCGCTTTGATAGAAGTGGGTGGCACAGTTGGCGATATTGAGTCTTTGCCTTTTATGGAGGCTATTAGGCAAATGCGTTTTGAATTGGGTCATGAGCGATCCCTGTTTATTCATTTAACACTGGTACCCTATATTCGGTCAGCCGGTGAGATTAAAACCAAGCCGACTCAACATTCTGTCAAGGAATTACGGGCGATTGGTATCCAGCCTGATATTCTGATTTGTCGTTCTGAGCAGCCTATTCCCGCTTCAGATCGTCGTAAGATTGCTTTATTTACCAACGTAGAAGAAAAAGCGGTTATTTCTGCTATTGACGCGGATACTATTTATCGCATTCCTTTGTTGCTTCATGAGCAAGGTCTAGATGATATCGTGGTTAATAAACTGCGATTAAATGCCTTGCCTGCTGATTTATCTGAATGGACAACGGTGATTAATGCCTTAAACAATCCGGTCACAGAAGTGACTATTGCTATTGTGGGTAAGTATGTGGATCATTCCGATGCTTATAAATCACTGAATGAAGCTTTAATTCATGCCGGTATTTCTACACGCACTAAAGTCAATATTAACTATATTGACTCCGAAGTGATTGAAGACGAGGGCGTTACCAGATTAAAAAATGTGGATGCTATTTTAGTCCCTGGTGGTTTTGGTGAACGCGGTGTTGAAGGTAAAATTGCCACTGTTCGTTATGC
>CAIMEB010000169.1 GCA_903839855.1 uncultured Methylococcaceae bacterium | reverse complement strand
TTAATGCCTTCTGGCAAACACATGAGTGGGAGAGATTTGGGTATCCTGGAATCGACAGCTTCCCTAAAATGCCGAGCTGCTGGATGAGACTGCTATGGATTAGGCTACAAAAAGTTTAAAAACTTGAACATCGAGTTATATTAAATTCCGACCTTTTTCCGACATGAAATTGATCCGTATTTTCATCCTCTGAATGAATCATGCTCATCAAGTCAATTTGAGCCATTTCTTCTCTTGTATGACCAACGATATCAGCAAGTTTTTGGTTAACTTCCAAAACATGACCGGTTAATGCGTCGATCAGGGCAATACCTAATGGCGCTTGTTCAAAAATCGTATGAATGTGTTCTTCGCTTTGCAGCAAATGAGTTTCAATACGGGCACGATGTTCAACTTCGGCAGAAAGCGCTTGGGTTTTACGATCAACCTCATCGGCAATATAGCGACGATCTCCACTGATAATGAGTGCTATGCCACCAAAGACACTACATATTAACAGTGCGAGAAAAAATATGACTAAGGAAGGGGTTATACGCCCAGCACCTAATGTGCTGAAAGGCTGAAAGATCTGGATACGCCAGTCACGATCGCCTAGATTTATTGTTTCGTGGTAGTGAATGCCTTTGCGTTCAAGATAAGGAGATTTGGCGAACACAGGGAGATGTTCTATCGTGTTGGCTAACAATGTCTTGCCGCCGGAACTTACATCTTCAATACTCCAGACCAGATCTTTAGCGTTATCACTCAGGTTATTACTGAGTTGCTGGAAATCGATTACACTTACACAGAAACCACGTGTTTTACCCGCAGCATCATGCACTGGAGCGACAATCAGGACAGCACCAAGGCCATCAGGGTTCTGTGCAAGTTCAATTTTATCTGATGTGGCTGGAGCATCTAAGCGCCAGGCTCTCTCAATGACGTCTGCACGTACTGGATTAGCAAGAAGATCCAATCCATGCGCAGGTTCGTTGAATTCTTGCGGTTCAATAAAAGTAACAGGAGCAGACCAGCCGTTGGGGTTAGGTAACCAGCCATTGAGACGGGTTATGCGAATAGAACGACCGAGCAATTGAGATGTCGTTTTCGCATACATCTCGGCATCTGCCTGCCGTACCAGAGGAACCCATTCCCAAGCGCGAAACATCTTTTTATCGCTTACCACACGCTGACTAAAAATTTGAAACTGACCAGGCGTAATGAGTTCACTTGCATCGAATAATGCGGTCAAATTGATCAACGTCTGCCGCTGGATTTGTTCCATCTGCTTAAGCTTGTTCAACATGCCAATTGCTTTGCCTTGAACACGGTTTACCAGTTCTTGTTCGTCCCGTTCCTTCATGCTATGGTGAATAAGCACACAGAAAAGCATACCGATTAACAAAGGTATACCCACCTGCCAGCGGCGTCCATCCCAGACTTTGCGGCGATCGAACATAATCAATGCGATAGGTGTGAAAATGAACACACCCAAAGCATCACCTAGCCACCAATTGATAAAACTTAAAAAAACCTGATCAACGCCAATTAAGCCCTTGACCCATAAAGCAGTGGAACCATTCAATGCAGCGATAAGACAGGTACCCAATGCAACCAAGCAAAAACGAAAAACACTTTTAGGACGGGCAAGTTCGACAGAAGGCTCAAAGAAACGAAGCTGCTTTTCTCCAGCCAGTGCCTGAACGGTTGAACCAAAAACAATAACCCAAGGCAGCCAAGTTTGATCAAACTGCCCATCCGCCACAGCAACATTGCTAAAGACTGAGCCAATGAAAATGCCAGGCCAAACGCGCCATCCCTTCCCAATAAGGCAGGCAGCAAGAGCAAATCCAGCCGGTGGCCAAATAAGTGCCACCGAGCCCGGTGTTAATGCCAGCATCAGACTGACTCTGCTCAGTAAGAAATAAATCAGCCCTGCGCCAATATTAAGGATAACGGGCTTCATTCAATCGTAACCAAATAATATATACCTTTTCACTGAGCTAAAAGGAGCCATTAAGCATTAAAAATAGCTTAGATTATAATTATACTGGTTACTTTTGTAAGCTGATTAATATTTTCGTTCTTATTCATTACGAATCTAAAATTAAACATTAATCATCTATTCAACCCCCCAAAATACCGTAAACAAGGACAAGAGCACCGTAATCAATAATCACTCTACTTAGCCTGAATTATATTAAATTGATCATTGCTGGTAGAAAATACAATGCTACTTTCAGAGCAACCTAAGTCTTTTTACGTGATTGTAAAACCTTTAAGTTTTCTCAAATGCCTTTAATTGTCGGGTGGTCATTGCCCAAGGCTTTATTAACAAAATTAAAGCCTATGCTCCTAAGTTAAAGCATTAAAGTTATAATGCCCACCCGTTTGTTATCCATTCAAAGAGTCCTCCATTGTCTAATCAGTTTAATCCAGAGTTAATAAAAGTACTTGTGACTGGAGCCAATGGCTTTGTGGGACAGTCGTTGTGTAAGCAATTATTGCAACAGGATGATTTTGTGCGTGCCGCTATTCGGGATCTTAATAAAACCGTGTCGGCTTCTGAAAAGGTGTTGATCAGTGATCTTGATGCCAACACGGATTGGTCGCTTGCGTTACAAGATATACAGGTAGTCATTCATCTTGCTGCGCGTGTGCATGTCATGAAAGAAACCTCTACAGATGCCTTGGCTGAATTTCGTAAGGTAAATGTTGAGGGGACTGTAAATTTAGCAAGGCAAGCGGTGCGAGCCGGGGTGACACGGTTTATTTATTTAAGTTCGATTAAAGTCAATGGTGAGCAAACCTTGCCTGGGTTACCTTATACCTCAGAAGATGTACCTAATCCTATTGATCCTTATGGCATTTCAAAACAGGAAGCCGAAATAGCTTTGCGGCAATTGAGCGCGGAATCAGGTTTAGACGTAGTTATCATTAGACCCCCTTTAATCTATGGTTCTAGCGTTAAAGCCAATTTTTACAGTATGATACGCATGCTCGATAAAAATGTGCCCTTACCGTTCGCTTCCATTGCAAACAAGCGTAGCTTGGTAGCCTTGGATAACCTAAATGATCTAATAATAACCTGCATTAAACATTCTACAGTCGTTAATCAAACTTTTTTAGTGTCTGATGGCCACGACCTCTCAACACCTGAATTATTAAAACGAATGGCCGTTGCGTTAGGTAAAAAAGTATATTTGTTGCCGGTTCCTTCTGCTTTATTAGTCGTTGTGGCAACCATTTTAGGACAAAAGGCGATAGCTCAAAGGTTATGTGGTTCATTACAGGTTGATATGACCAAAACCTGTGAGATTTTAGCTTGGCAGCCACCGGTCAATGTTGAGGACGCCTTAGCTAAAGCAGCCCAGTGGTATAAAAATAGACACTCTGATTCAAACAACGTATATACTCGGCGCGGTCACAGATGCGGAAAATGAAAGAGGTATAATGCTCCAATTTACCTAAAAATATGACATGCTTAAAATCAAATTCACAGAGGCCGAAGTTGAACAGTTATACCAACAATTCATGGAACATCCTTCT
>CAIMEB010000168.1 GCA_903839855.1 uncultured Methylococcaceae bacterium | reverse complement strand
TCAGTTAATGCCTTCTGGCAAACACATGAGTGGGAGAGATTTGGGTATCCTGGAATCGACAGCTTCCCTAAAATGCCGAGCTGCTGGATGAGACTGCTATGGATTAGGCTACAAAAAGTTTAAAAACTTGAACATCGAGTGTTTGCCATTGCTGGCTATTTCAGAGATAATCACTCATCTGGTAGCTGCACGTATTTTTGTGGTATTGTGTTTATTAGTCATTAACGCATAATACAAGGTTTCGCCAACAAGTTCTTATTTTTTGTACCACCTTAAAGTGTGGTCGCAAAAAAAGTCAAAACGACAATATTCCTTTGTTTTCTTCTATAAAGACTATAGATTAATAATACGCTCTCTATTTAATACCAAGGTATCATGGAAAAAAAAATTGCAATAATTGGGTTTTCTTACAGATTGCCAAACACAACTAATAACGACTTTTGGCAAGCTTTACTAGAGGGTCGTGACCTAATAACAGAAGTTAACGCTGATAGATGGTCAAAAGATATTTTTCAACACCCCAATAAAAACAATCCTGGCACAAGCTACACCTTTTCAGCAGGCACTATCGGAGATATCTCAAGTTTCGATGCGGAGTTCTTTGGAATTTCTCCAAGAGAAGCCGCTGTTATGGATCCACAACAACTCTTACTGCTTGAAATGAGCTGGGAAGCCTTAGAAAACGCAGGCATTAAACCATCCAGCATTCGAGGTAGCCAATGCGGCGTGTTTATAGGTATTTCTGGTACCGACCACTCTTATAGAATAGCGGATGATCTTGCCGCAATTGACGCCTCAACAGCGACGGGAAATGCGTTAAGTATTGCTGCCAACCGCATTTCTTTTGCACTTGATTTATCGGGTCCGAGTTTTGCTGTTGATACCGCTTGCTCATCTTCCCTAATCGCCTTTCACCAAGCCTGCCAATCAATTATGAGCGGTGAATGCACCCAAGCATTAACAGGCGGGATTAACTTACATATCCATCCCTTTGGGTTCATTATATTTTCAAAAGCCTCGATGCTTTCCCCTCGAGGACGTTGTAATCCATTTGATGAACGTGCCGATGGCTATGTGCGTTCAGAAGGCGGCGGGATATTTATACTTAAAGATTATGAGCAAGCCTTAGCCGATGGTGACCAAATTCTTGCTCTGGTTGCCAACACCGGCATCAATACAGACGGTCATAAATCGGGCCTGACGATACCCAATGCAACAGCTCAAGCGAACTTACTCCATAAAGTATACAGTCAAGCGGGCATTGATCCGACAAGCATTGATTACATCGAAGCACATGGCACAGGCACATCAGTCGGCGATCCCCTTGAAGCAAAGGCTCTGGGTAACGCACTGGGAAAATTAAGACCAACGGACAATCCCTTATTGATTGGTTCAGTCAAAAGCAACCTGGGGCACCTAGAGCCCGCCTCTGGCGTAGCGGGGTTGGTAAAAGCACTTTACTGCTTGCAACACCGAACCATTCCTGCCACGATTGGTATTCAGTCACTTAATCCCACGATTCCATTTGCAGATTTAAATCTTAAGGTCGTCACCCAAAACCAGGCTCTTAAAGAAAAGGGAAAACTCACTATTGGCATTAATTCATTTGGTTTTGGTGGTGCAAATGCCCATGTCATTTTAGAAAGCCATGAGCCATCGAACTGTGTTTTACAAAAGAATACTATCGAGAAAAGCTTTCCAATCATTCTGACAGGTAAAAATAGCGCCGCACTAAAAGAATCGGCACGCAACTTTGCAGATTTCATTGAAACTCAACCCGAATCAGCACTTTACAATATTGCTTACTCCAGCGTATTTCATCGAGACTGGCATGAACATAGAGCTATTTTTCATGGTACATCAAAAGAAACAGCCATCGATGCTCTGCTCAGCTATGCCAATACAGACTCAAAGCACCCACAAGTCGAATCAAGTATCGCAGTCCCTACACCAACAGGCCCTGCTTTTATATACTCTGGCAATGGTTCTCAATGGATCGGCATGGGAAAACATCTCTTAGAGGAAGAGCCTTCTTTTAAAAGAACAATCCAGGAAATAGATACATTATTTAGTCGCTATGCTAATTTCTCTTTACTCGACGAACTCTCCGGCAAAAATGGCGAAGATCGTTATCAATATACCGAAATATCACAACCCGCCCTATTTGCCATTCAGGTAGGTATCACTGAATTATTGCGACAAAAAGGTCTATCGCCTATTGCGGTAGCCGGACATAGCGTAGGTGAAGTGGCTGCAGCCTGGGCATCGGGTGCCTTAACCCTGGACGACGCTGTAAAAGTGATCTATCACCGCAGTCAATCACAAGGCACAACTAAAGGCAAAGGCGCAATGACCGCTGTTAGTTTAAGCTTAGAGGCTATGGAAAAGCTGCTTGAAGACTTATCACTTTCAACATCACTCACGATCGCAGGCATTAATAGTTCTAATGGCTTAACGATTGCGGGTTCAATACTTGCACTCAAGCAACTTGAAACAGCCTTAAAAGCGAACAATACGTTCTACAGAAGACTCGATTTAGACTATGCGTTCCATAGTCCTTTCATGGATGACATTGAAATCAGTGTTAAACAAAATCTGACTGATTTAAATCCTAAGCAAACTACCATTCCCTTCTACTCAACGGTAACCGGCGAATTAATAGAGGGTAATACACTCGATGCCAACTATTGGTGGCACAATATTCGTAACCCCGTTAAATTTGAACAAGCGATTAAAAGCATTTTAAAACAGGCTATTAATATCTTTATCGAGATAGGTCCCCACACCGTTTTACGAAACTATATCAGTACCTCTGCAAAAGATTTAGAGATCAACAGTCGCATCTTATCTACAATAACCCGTGATAATGACAGTCTACAAAAAATAAACGAAACGTTTAATCAGGCACTTATCATAGGCATTCCCTTCGACTGGTCAACTATTTTTGTAAAGCCGGGTCAATTTATACAACTCCCTAATTACGCATGGCAACGTGAACGCCATTGGCATCCCGTCACCCCAGAGTCTCTGGGCTTAATTTATCGATATAAAATACATCCACTATTAGGTTTTCCACTTAAAAATCATGATCTAACCTGGGAAAACCAACTTGATATTAATCTAAACCCCACACTTGCAGATCATGTGGTTGGAGGAGCCACTGTATTTCCAGGTGCCGGTTTTGCAGAGATTGCCTTAGCCGCCGCTTTTGCCAGAGAAACAACTGAACTAGTAGGCATAGAAGAATTAACCATCCAGGCACCCCTACTATTAAATAATAGTCATACAAAACTTATCCGTTTAACTATTGATGCAAAAGACGGTACATTTACCATTAAAGGCCGTCAGTATGGTAGCCATGAAAGCTGGACTGAACACAGTGTTGGCCGTATCTTAAACGAACCTAACAAATTACTGTTTAAACAAATCGCACCCGCATTACCCAGTCGCACGCCAGACTTTAATGCTACGAGTCATCATGAACTGACTCAATCTAATGATCTTGATTATGGCAAGGCATTTCAATGTATTGATTACGGCTGGATAGACAAAAACTCAGCACTGGCTGTTTTCAGGATACCTGAAAATATTGAGGCTGAACTAGCGCACTGTCATCTGCACCCCAGTATTTTAGATTGCACCTTCCAATTGATCTTTCAGATTCTAAAAGATCATGTCGATGCAAACGCTGATATTACTTTTATACCCACAAAAATAGGTCATCTAACTTTCAATGCTAATGCAGGCAAACCCAGCTTTGCCAAAGCAACCCTGTTACGCCAAACACCGCGAGCGCTCATCGCAGAGTTTAGTATTTTTGATGACTCAGGATTGCCTATAGCCATTATCAAGGAAGTACGATTTCGCAGTATTCGACTCAGTAAAGGGCTGACAGATAATATCAATTATTTGCACTATAACAGCATACCTGTCCCTCACCACGTTATCAGCAATAAAACGAATACGTTAATCGGTATTAGCGAGACTCAAGCTGTTATGGCCAAATTAGTACGACGGGCAGCACTGCATGGCACTTATAATTGTTATTCAGAAGAAGTAGAGCCTTTATTGGAATGTCTTTGCAACCTGTTCACCGAGCAAGCCCTACGGGGTTTGTCCAATAATGGTGAAACCCTGTCCTTACAGGATATTATCGCCTATGAAAAGGCTAACCCAGATGCTCTTGCTTATTTTAATTATTTACTAACAACCGCAAAAGAAGACCAAACGCTAATACCGTCAAGTATTGGCTGGACTATTTCTACTAATCAAGACATTCAGGCCTCCGTTAAAGATATATGGAATAGTTTACTTGCTGATTATCCAGATTATTTTCATATTATCCATGCGGTAGGTCGAGTGGGCAAGCATCTTTTAAAGCTTTTGAAAGGTCAACTGACACTATCCCAAATATTACCGCAAGAATCCCCTCTAAGCGCATTAAGCAAACAGGTACTGGGTGCTGAAGGGCAACAAAACATAGGCCAGACCCTACGTAATATAATAACTGACAGCATAAAAAAACTACCCGAAGGCCAACTACTCAATCTACTTGAAATTAGCAATAGCAAACCATTTTTTGCTATTGATACTTGTGCTGCTTTGAACGCAACTTACTGCAATTATGTCTTTGCTAGTACATCGACAGACACACTGGAAGAAATTTCCCAGCTTAAGGAACAGTTTCCAAACATTGCAACCCAACTGATTCAAAACAATCCCGAATTCACGCCCCCTATTGCACGTTATCAACTGGCTGTCATTACACTTAATTTTGATACCTTAGAAGAAAGTCGACTTGCCTTAAATTATGTCCATGATTACCTGGTTCCCGGTGGGATACTCATTGTAATCGGACAACATCCATGCCGCTGGATTGATTTTATTTTTGGGGGTCAAAATAACCATTGGACACAAAAAGACGACGATGAACACTATTTGTCAAATCATCGCACCGCTGCATTCTGGCAACACCAATTACATCACCTTAACTTTACGCATAGTTCAATTTACAGCGTATCGCCTGAAACCCTATCCGGCCCCTATCTTCTACTGGCTCAACGTGAAGAACAAGTACCAACCGTTACTGAGACCTTAGACGTTAAGCCTCGCAGTTGGATTATAGTCACTGATGAAACCGGTTACTCAGTCAATTTATCAGATGCCTTAACAAAGCATTTACAAATTAACTGTGATATCGTCATACAATCTCAAATCAACAATATCAATCAGTTCCAAACTTTATTAGTAGAAACCACAGCGAACTACGGCGATCTTGATGGGATAATCTATTTAGCGGGTTTTACAACACCCGCACTCAGCACAACCGCAGAAACAATACTCGAACAGCAAGTCACCCGTTGTCATCAAGCCGCTATTATTTTACAGGCCTGTGAAAAAACCCAAACTCAAACGACCTGCTGGCTTGTTACCCAGAATGCAGTCAGTTATCTGCTCTCAAAACCAACGGCTATCAACACCCCAGCCTCCACCCAAATGATCAGTGGTGATGCGGCACTTTGGGGCTTTGGTCGAACCCTGCTTAATGAAACCTCCAGATTATCCGTGCGTTTAGTAGATTTTGAAAACCCTCTGGTAACAGAAACCATCGTCACCGCTTTAGAAAAAGAATTAAACAGCCAGGATAATGAACAGGAAATAATTATAAGCCGCAATGGAGCTCGTTATGCACCCCGTCTACACAGTGAAACGGCTCACAAGGCAGATGAAACTAACGCGATAGAAAACCCAACGATCACCCTTGGTTTTCAATTTCCGGGACAATTACGTCATTTACGATGGGAGGCACATGCGCCTGTAATGGCCAGTGAAGATGAAATTGAAATCGATGTTCATGCGACCGGTCTAAATTTCCGGGACATCATGTATACACTGGGCCTACTGTCCGATGAGGCGGTCGAAAATGGCTTCTCTGGCCCCTCGCTCGGTCTTGAGTTTTCAGGAAGTATTAAAAGTGTCGGTAGTAACGTTAACGGTTTTTCAGTCGGCGATAAAGTATTAGGCTTTGCACCGTCCAGCTTTAGCAATCGGATAATTACTCAGACCAATACCATTACCCTCATACCTGCCAATATCTCTTATGAAGCAGCTGCAACCATTCCTAGCACCTTCTTTACAGTTTATTATTCATTACACTATTTAGCCCGTTTACAACCCGGGGAAAAAGTACTCATTCATGGGGCAACAGGTGGAGTGGGACTGGCGGCAATACAAATTGCCAAGTGGATAGGTGCCGAGATATACGCTACCGTTGGTTCAGAAGAAAAACGGGACTTTTTAAGACTGCTAGGGATTGATCATATCTATGATTCCCGCTCGCTTGGTTTTGCCGATGAAATCATGGAACAAACTCAAGGCGAGGGTATTGATGTCGTACTCAACTCGCTAGCAGGAGAAGCTATTAACCGAAACTTTCAAGTCCTTAAACCCTTTGGTCGGTTTCTTGAGCTGGGCAAACGTGATTTCTACGAAAACACAAAAATAGGTTTACGCCCCTTTAGAAATAATATTAGCTACTTTGGGATTGATGCGGATCAACTATTAAAAGTTCAAACCAAGCTCACCCAAAGACTCTATGTCAAAATGATGAGCTTATTTTCTGAAGGTATTCTCCACCCATTGCCTTACCGTGCTTTTGAAGCTGATGAGATTGTCGATGCCTTTAGATACATGCAACAATCCCGTCAAATAGGAAAAATTGTTATTACTTACCGCAATGGCATTAATAACATTCACTATCCTAAACAAGAACGGCTCAAAGCGTTAACACTCTCTGCCCATAATACCTATATGGTTACTGGAGGACTGAGTGGCTTGGGTCTTAAAACAGCCGAATGGTTGGCTCATAAGGGGGCGAAGCATCTACTATTAATAGGGCGTAGCGGTGCCAGCACAGAAGCAGCTCAATTAACTATTGCGAAATTAGAAGCACAAGATGTCCAGGTACAAGTAGCCCTTTGTGACATTACAAACAAACAGGCTATTTCAACGTTGTTCACCAAGATGTCCACAACAATGCCGCCCCTTAAAGGCATAGTCCACTCGGCAACCGTTATTGAAGATGGGCTTATTATAAATACAGATGCTGCACAAATTAAAAGAGTATTAGCCCCTAAAGTATTAGGTGCTTATCATCTACATGATTTGACTATTGATATACCGCTGGATTTCTTTATTTTGTTTTCATCAGCCACTACCTTCTTTGGTAACCCCGGACAAGCCAATTATGTCGCTGCCAATACTTGCCTGGAAAACTTAGCCGAGCAACGTAGAGCCAATGGACTACCCGCAACTTGTGTTGCTTGGGGTGCTATTGATGATGTTGGTTTTTTGGCGCGTAACAAAAACATAAAAACGGCTTTGCTAAATAGGATGGGGGGGTCGGCTCTAAACTCAGCTATCGCTCTCAATATTCTCGAACAGCTATTAATCAAACATCAATCCAATAAAGGGGTGATGGAGTTTAACTGGACTGCGTTAACTCGTTTCTTACCCACCGCAAACAGCCCAAAATTCCAGGAACTAACTAAAAACTCAGTAAAAGATGACGACAAAAATAATTCAAATGATATTGAACAATTACTCCTCACTCTCTCTGATGAAGAATTGTTAACTACGTTCATTGAAATGCTAAAAATTGAAACCGGTGAGATTCTAAGAATGTCACCCCATAAAATTGATGCCCATAAATCAATTTATGACATGGGCTTAGACTCTCTGATGGGGGTTGAACTGATGGTTGCTTTAGAAGCACGTTTTGGTATTCGCCTACCCGTCATGACATTAAATGAAACGCCCACGCTTGCAAAACTGGCAGAACGCATCATTTTACTACTTAAAACGGGTGAGCAAGATACCTTTAATGAAAGCGATATCCTGGCTCAAACCCAGCAGATCTTTTCAAAACATGACGTGGAAAATGCAGAAGAACTTATAAATACAACTGTTCAGAATCTGCAAGCCAAAAATTACAATCACTCAACAGACAAGATCATTCATTGATATGATTCAAAAAGGCATTCACGGCTTAACAGCCCAACTAAAAGACAAGCTCATTCAGCAAGCACTAGAAAGAAGGTTTAAGCAAAGCAATACCCCTACTATTGAGGAAAAACCACCTTCAAAATTAACTGAAAAACACCTTATTCCAGAACAATACTATCGATTTAACCAGCTCCCGGGTTATCAGCAACTCTGTATTATGAATGATGGAGCCGCCCGTTTAGGTATAGAAAGCCCTTTCTTTAAACTACACAACGGCTGTGCTGGAGCCACCAGCGAGATTAATAATCAAACCTATATTAATTTTGCAAGCTATAACTATCTGGGGCTTTCTGGGCATCCAGAGACTAATCGCGCCGCAAAAGAAGCAATAGACCTTTACGGCACATCAGCCTCAGCCAGTCGAATGGTCGCCGGTGAAAGACCTATTCATCGTAAACTTGAACAAACCATTGCTAATGCTTATGGCGTGCAAGATGCCGTGGTTTTCGTCAGTGGACATGCGACCAACGTAACAACCATTGGTTATCTGTTTGGTTCTAAAGATCTCATTGTTCATGATGAGCTGGTACATAACAGTATTTTAGAGGGCATTACTCTATCTGGCGCAAAACGCCTACCTTTTGCACATAATAATAGTGCCGCACTGGATGAGCTATTGACCAAACAACGCCATCATTTTGAGCGTGTACTGATTGTCATAGAAGGCATTTATAGCATGGATGGCGATTATCCCAACCTCCCCGAGTTTGTAGACATTAAAAACAAACATAAAACTTTTTTAATGGTTGATGAAGCGCATTCATTCGGCGTTATGGGTGAAACAGGCTTAGGTATTCGGCAACACTTTAATCTAAAAGGCTCAGATGTTGATATTTGGATGGGGACTCTCAGTAAAGCATTTGCCGGTTGTGGCGGTTATATTGCCGGCGAAACGGCGCTGATTGAAAACTTAAAGTGTTTTGCTCCCGGCTTCTTATACAGTGTGGGTATGTCACCTGCGCTTGCTGCTGCATCCTTAGCGGCTGTTGAACTACTCCAAAAAGAACCTGAACGTGTCCATGCGTTGCAACAACGGGGTGAGTTTTTTTTAAAAGCAGCTCAAGCGGTGGGCATCAATACCGGCACCAGCTCTGGATTGGCCGTTATTCCTGCTATTGTGGGTAGCTCAGTCAAGACTGTAAGATTATCAACAGCCCTATTCAACCGGGGTATTAATGTACAGCCTATACTTTATCCGGCTGTACCTGAAAAATCAGCTCGATTACGTTTCTTTATTTCATGTCATCACACCGAAGAACAACTTGGATACACTGTTAAGTTACTCGCTGAGGAAGTAAAAAAACTATAACTCAACTTACAGCAACTCACCCACTTTTTGATGATACAAGCGTACCACGGCTTCATTAACTACAGCCGTTAAACCGGGCTCGCTATAATAAACACCCCGGATTTGTATCGTACTGACTATCGCTTTAATAAAAGCGTCGACTAAAGACTTATCGGGCTTTTTTGCCTGTACCCAATAACCATCAAGCGAACCTTGATAAGTCATCCCCTCAATATCATAAATGGCATCACCCAGCGCCTTCACAGGGATGCCTAATTGCAACGCAGTAATAGCGGCTGTACTATTAATAGTAACCACTCCCTCAGAAGATAAGTATATGTCCTCAAGATTTCCACCTTCTAAATAATCTATACGCTGCGCTATACCTAATTTATCAGCTGAAGTAAAAATAAACTTTTTCCAATTCGTAAGACCGGGATCCCAAGGATGAACTTTAAACAACAAACGCAGCTCAGGATTTGCATGCTTTGCAAATGACTTAAGCACTAAGTCAATCGCTACTTTTATACTATCAAACGGCGAGTAAGCAATAATCTGAAAATCGTTTTCTAACTGTAAAGGAAACACAAAATACCGTGCCTGCTCCGATTTTAAAACTGTTAAACGCTGTTGAGCGCATTTATGTCTATGCTGACCCAACAGCAGCCGTAAACCCATAGCAGGATAATAAATGATGGACAGATCTCTTCTATAAGACCGGCGATAATAGGGATATAACCACCCCAAAAAGAAGCAACTAAAATCATATTGCATATCACCATAAGCCATTGTCCAAAAACTATCCTCATAACGCCTTTCTAAACTGACGTGAGGTGCATTTTCAGCCAGGCTAAAAATGCTGGCAGGATCTTTTGGGAATTTTGAATGACCACTCATGCCGTCTTTTTCAAGCGTAATCCAATCCGGTCTAAGATAACCAAAATCAGTGACTGTTATGCGAATATTAAATGCCTTGGCAAGGTCAATAGCAGGCTTATGGTAACTACGTTGTTCCCCCAATAACACGATATCAGTAATCTTATTCTTTTCTAAAAAAGCACTTAAATACGTAGGCCAATCAGCAAGACGGCCTCGATAATTTGAGGTATTAGACCCGCGCCACACTAAACGATCACCGATACAAACATTGATCCCAAAGACTCTGCAACCTAAGGTAGATAATTCGTTAGCAATTCTGCTAAAAAAAGGCGAACGTGGGCCCTGTAAAAAAAGAAAATTTAAATCGGACATAAGTTACTTAAATCATTTATTTTTATTATTGGCATACTGCTCCAAAAACCATCGACAGGATTGCTTCATGGCCTCATCAAAGCCCACCTTAGATACCATCTGACTGCTTATACGTATTTTTTCTGCACTATGTCCACAGGTTCTACCAAAAAACCGCACTAATAAGCGATGCAACAACGGTTCTTTTGTTGGCAAAAACAATTTATAGAATACTTCGCAGATACGCGCGAAAATATCAGCTATAAAAAAGGGCAAACTAATAACAAGACCTTTACCATTAATACCCTCTCTAAAGGTATTTAAAAACTGCGCCCATGAGACATCATAATGATCGCGTACGTTATAACATTGACCTTGGGCGTTCTTAGCAATTGCGGCCCACATCAAATAATCAATTAAATTATCAACATAAACAAAACCGGCATTTGACCGTCCGCCATTAATCTTCAACATCAACCCTGACTTTAACTCCACTCCAATACGTTCAACAAACTGACTACCTGGCCCCATCACATTCGCCGGTCTAATGATGGTGTAAGGTAACCCAAATTTTTCAGCGTATTCTTTTAATGCAGTCTCACCCAATATTTTACTATCACCATAACCAAAACCACCACGATTGATTGCCAATTGCTCGCCACACGGCACTAAAGGAAAGCCATAGACATCCACTGTTGATAAATGCACAAAGCGGGACACGGACACATTTTCCTGAGTAATCGCTGTCAATAGATTTTTAAGCCCAACCACATTAACGCTGTAATAATTATCCCATGTATCCCACGTCTTAACATTGGCAGCACAATGAAAAATCACATCTACACCTTTAACGGCAGTCGCCAAAGCGACTTCATCACTTAAATCACCCACTACAATATCTGTTATCGATTGTAATGATGGTGCAAGCTTATGGATATTCCTCAGCAATAATCTGACAGACCAGCCTTCAGCTATTAAACGTTCTGCTAAATGCTGACCGATAAAACCGGTTGCACCCGTTACCAAGACTTTCTTTTTGGTTTCCACGACTATGCTTAAGCTCCAAATTCATTTATATTAAAACACCTAACATCCAATCGATACAAATACCTAAATCTCACAGCGTATGATTAAAACAAATACTTATGACCGCATACGCAACGTACCTAGAGAAGTATGGGACAGCGTTTTAACACATCACTCAATGACGTATTCCTATCAGTTCTGGGAAATAATGGAAGCGTGTCAACTTAACGATTTTTCTTATCAATACCTTCTATTTTATAACGATCAAGATCACCCTATCGCTTTAACCAGCTTTTATACCATCACCACAGACATTGCCATTTTTGCCCCCAAAAAACTAAGATCGATATTACAACAAATACGACGTTTATGGCCTGATTTTTTAAAAGTTAAAATGCTGGAATGTGGAACGCCTATCACCCTTAACTCGCCTGTTGCTATTGGGGATGACACAGCTAGCACAGAGATTATTAAACAGTTGGGAGACTATCTCATCCAACTGGCGAAAAATCAAGGTCATTTCCTGATCGTGTTAAGGGACTTTGCGCCAGAAACAAAACAGCTACAGCCCACTTTAAAACAATTAGGTTTTCATTTAGAAGATAGCTTACCCAATACCTATATGGATATACAGTGGGAAACACCGGCTCAGTATTTAGCTTCAATGAAAAGCTACTACCGCAGTAAACTACAAAAGCATTTACGTATTAATCAAGAACACGGCGTGTCACATGAGTTGCTGGACAACTTTGATGATCTTGCTGAACTATTATGCCAACAATGGCATACGGTACATGATCATGCAACCGAGTTTCAGAGAGAAGTATTAAGCCCTCAGTTTTACGCAGAATTCTCCTTAAAGCTGGGCACAAGCTCTAAAGTTTTACTCTTTTATCGTAAAAAAGAACTCATAGGACACGCCTTACTCTTAATGGATAACGATATGTTACGCTGGTTATATTTTGGTAGAAACGAAGCCATAAACGACAGTCTTTATATTTATGTAGGGCATAAAGTAGTAGAAACTGCGATTGTATTAGGTGCAAAAAAACTTGAAATGGGACTCACCACTTACGCTATCAAGAAAGATCTAGGGGCTTATCTGTCCCCCATTAAACTGGCCTTACGTTCGCCATCAACTCTAATCAATCAGTTCATTGGCATATTTTATCCGTTACTGAATCATATTCCCGAGATTCAAAATAAAAGTATTTTCAAAACGAAATGAACGTTATTTAACACCGGCGATACGTCTTATGAAAAATCGGCACATTTCACGCCACCAAGGGGTACCCACTTTTACAGTACGTTGCCAAGACAGCATCTCATCTAATGCCTGTTCTGGAGTAATTAAATGCTTACCCTCCCGACTTAAATACAGTGGATATTTAATTAAAGTCACTGCCACTAACTGATTCAAGGTTAAACAGCGTGACCGCCTGGTATTTGTCGTTAAATCGTGTGTTAATCCCCAACCCGAATAAAACGGCTGACCATAACACGTCACTGACTTTTGCCTTAACAAAGCCTCAAACCCCGTCAACGATGTTAATACATGCACTTCATCAACCTGGGTCAATAAATCCCCCATACCTACATCGGTAATCACCTCGTCACACCAACGACTTGCAGAATCTTCATCTTGCCCAGCAATTCTTAACCGAGCCAACACATCTGGATGGGGTTTATAGACAATATAAGTCTCTGGATTAGCCGACCTGACAGCACGTAATAACCCCATGTTGGTTCGCTCTACTGGTGCACCATAGGCTAATGACGCATCACTTTCTACCTGCCCAGGCACTAAAATAACATTGGACACGTGCTTGGGTCTCTGCCACTGTTTAGCACCTACATTGTATTTGGTTAAATTAGAGGCTACAATTTTTAAACGTAGAGCAGCGGCACGCTCAAGCAAGCGATCATCGAACTGGGTATTTAAACAAAGCGTTTCTAAATCAGAGGGTCGCGTAGCATCATAATAAATACCTTGTTCATCCATCACCCAAGACAAGGGCTTAATTAAATCAGCACCCAAGCCTACAGATCGTATAAAACCATCCTCGATACGTAACATGGATACCATTGCGGGCAACCCATCAGGCAAGGGCTTCATGCCCCAAAGCACTATATAAGCTCCCTCTGCAACAGCCGTTACTTTCTCGACAAAAATAACTTTAGAATCAGGAAAACACTGCCTGACAATCGGCCACTTCCAATAAGGAAATTGATAGGCATAAACGGGTTTTAACGGATCAATAGCATTAATCATTAACGTCTGCCAATAATCTTTCCACTTGCTCAAAATGCGCGTCCCACGTTGGGACAATAAAATGTTGTAAGCGTTCTAATTGCGCAACACGTTTTGGATGAGTTGATTGGGCATAGGCTAAAATTAACGCTTTCCAGCGGACACCATCAAGCGCATCAACGTACTCGGGAATATCTCCAGCAATCTCACGAAATGCTGGCAAATCATTAACAATAACCGGTAAACCGACCGATAAAGCTTCTACTAATGGCATACCATAACCTTCTGCAAAGGAAGGGAACAATAAGGCTTGCGCATGATGTAGCCAGGTTGATAATTGCGTATCAGTGCAACGCGACTGTTCAATGACAAAACCACGCAATGCATCACATCTATCCAGTAAATCAACAACGTTTTCACATTCCCAGCCGCGTTGACCAATAATCACTAAACGAGGTGCCCCGTCACCTAAACTTTGAATTAATTGTCGCCATAAATGCAAAATTATCCAGTGATTTTTTCGCGGTTCAATAGTTCCTAGCATCACAAAATAGGGTTTATTCAAAGGCAGGTTAAACGAAGGCAGCGGTAATCTAGCCGGTGCTAACAAAGCCACAACGGCAGGTACGCTAGGCAAGCCATTTAAATCAACATAAGCATTCAGCTCAGCCAAGGTTGCAGCAGAATTAGCAATAATTCCACGCCCTGAGGAAAGCATAGTATCAACCCTTACTTTGTGGCGCTGAGCTTCACCCGGTCGGCAATATTCTGGATGAGTAATGGGGATTAGATCATGCACGAAAAAAAAAGGTTTTAAACCTGATCGTTGCAAACGGGGTATATAGTTAGATCTCTCTAAACCACTGTGCCCCGTATGAAATAAAATGCGAGAAGCACATCTTCTGTGTATAACGCCTTTTAGCATAGACCTAACCACCGCTTGTTTAACTAAATAATTAAACGCTTCATTAGGTTCCAATAAAGCATCAAATAACTGCTCAGAGTCTTTTCTTGATAACTCAAGCCACTGCCCTGCATATCTTATCAAGCCTGATGAGCGCGACCCAAAATGCTTAACATATTCAAGACTGACCCGATCAACACCGGTAGGAAAACGCCCCTGCATTTGCCTGTCTACTAGGCGGGTAATATCTATGATTACGGCTGAATGTAATTTTTTCAAAATGTATCAAGACACCAGAATTAATCTTAAAAACAATTAAGGAATAGCGGGTACAAAAGTTTTCAAAATATATAGAGACTGGAACAGCATGGTCGTAAATTTTTGTAACTGCACCGAAGAGGCATCAGATACATACATTACATCTTTATCCGCTACAGGAAAATTTTGTGCTACAAAGAAATTAGCGGGATCACTCATATTAATTTGATAAACCACTGGCACCTTACCCTGAGCCGTTAACATCGGCGGCGTAGCCCAGTTTAAAGCGTCAGCTTCTTCAAACCTAAACACAAAGACCGCACGCGCGTCTGAGCGTTGATCATCCAAACCACCTGCACGGGCTAATGCCTGAGCCAAAGAGATACCCACACTTTCATAATGAATCTCTTGATTTTTGCTAATGGCTCCCAAAACAGTAAATGTTAAAGGCTGAATAATAGCCGTTATTACGTCACCGGGCTGTAACACGATATTTTGAGACGGATTATTTATAATTGTTTCTAAGGCAATCGTTTGTAATTTATTAGCACGTGACAACTGAATAGTGGTTTTATCAACCGGTTGACGCACACCACCCGCCGCTGCTATAGCATCCAGCAACCTCTCACCTCTGGCAGTTAAGGGTATTCTAGCGCTCGCTGATACCTCACCGACGACAGTTACACTGGCGGTATTATTAGCCACTACTTTCACTAGCACCTGCGGTTGATTAGCCTTATCTTTCAGTGAGTTAACAATTAATCTTTCAACCTGTTGCGGTGTTTTACCGACGACTGAAATAGTGCCTGCAAAAGGAATATTGATTTTACCCTCACCACTGATCATTTGTTCAGGAAAAGTAGTGGTTTGTCCTGCAAATCCATTATTCGCGGCTCCCGAAACGGTTGTAGCAAATAACATGGCAGGCGGTGCCTCCCAAAGAGTGACACTAACGACATCCCCCGCACCTAAAACATAACCTGATTTAGCTGTATTAACAAAAGACTCGGGGAATACATTTTGCTTGCGTTTACTTAGTAACCTATTAGCAATTTCTCCATCTACATTAACAAACTGCACCCCTTTTAAACGAGGGTCTTTACGCATATCCTGTACTTGACCATTATTTGGACCAGATGAACCAAAAAAAGTACTAAATCCTGCGCATCCATTCAATATGCCAACTATTACAAATAAAAATAACAAAGAGTTCAATCTTTTAGATACTACAAATAACCTGATTGTCATAATAAATTTAGTGAGATCTATCCAGTGTAGATAATAAGTTGCTGTAGATTCTGACACAAAGCCTATAATTTGTACATCCTCATCCTCTGGTCTTGTATGGCTGTAGCCAACTTACAAAAACGTGAGCATCAAGTAATACTGCTAAAATGAGTTTCTGAAACTACTCAGACCAGAAGCAAGTCCAAAAAAGTAAGAAGGAAACCTATTATGTATTGGTTATTCGTTTTTTCTAGTGCTTTTCAGGCAGATAACTCTCAACAATATCACCTTTACGCTGCAAAACGATGACGTTGTTTTGCAAGGCTCGCTCTTTCAGTTCGTTGTACAAATGAAAAGTCGCCAGCACCAAATGATGACGATAATCTTTATAGGCAGGAAACAACTTTTTAAAGTTATTAATTTTTTTGGTCAATAACTTGTCCAAATCCTTTTCATGCGCTTTGTATTTAACCTCAAC
>CAIMEB010000167.1 GCA_903839855.1 uncultured Methylococcaceae bacterium | reverse complement strand
TTTGACGATATAGAAAAGAATGGGCATAAACGTCGAGGTAAAACAGAAGAAGAATACGATCTAATCATGACCAATGGTGACGTAGTGGGTATTGTAGAAGTTAAATACAAAGCCCATGAAAACGATTTGGATAGATTAGATCGTAAAATGCAAAACTTTAAGAAGCTGTTTCCTATTTACCAAAACTACAAACAATATGGAGCAATTGCAGCTTTTCATATTAATGATGATGCCAAGGAAGCCGCTTTAAGCCGCGGTTATTTTGTATTACAGCGCAGCGGTGATTTAGTACATACCGAAAGTGGTGATCATTTAACAGTTTTGTAAAAACCGCCGGAGTAAACTTAAACTTAAAATATAACGACATCAAAGAGCAACTTAGCCTCTAATTTCTCTATCTATTCTATAGGCTCTTGAAGTAAACTCACTTAAAATCGACGCTATTGAGTAGCCAAGGATTATTTTGCGACTAGAGGGGAGCTTAGGTTCTCCTGTTTACTAAGGAATATAGAATGTCTTTCAGTTTCTTTTCACGATTATGTATATGTAATGGTGTCTATTTGCTGCCTCTATTAGTTATTTTGGTGTCAGTGAGTTACGTGCCTTGTTATGCGGGTACGGCGGTTGCTGATTCTAAACCTAACCATGAAGCGTCAGCATTAACACTCGAAACAGCCATTACCAAAGCCTTAGCAGGTAATCCCGGTTTAGCTGAAATTAAGGCACGCGCTGAGGCACTTGCCGCTATCCCGGAACAGGCAGGTGCTTTACCTGATCCAACCATCAATGTTGGCTTACTAAATGTACCTACCAGCAGTTTTAATTTACACCAGGAAGATATGACCATGATGGAAATGGGCATTAGCCAAACCATTCCGTTTCCAGGCAAACGCGCCCTACGTGAGAAGGTGGCAGAGCATGAAGCGATGGCTTCTGCTGAATCCGTTGAAGAGGCACGCTTGCGTTTGGCGCGGGATGTAAAGTTAAACTGGTGGCGGTTATTTTATTATGATCGCACTTTAAAATTGCTAAGCGAAGCCGAGGGATTCTTTCAACAGTTGATTGATATTGCCCAAGCAAACTATAAAATCGGTAAAGGCGCACAGCAAGAAGTGATGATGGCTCAACTTGAGTTATCTAAACTTAAAAGTGAGACGCTTGATTTTCTGGGGCAACGCGGTGCCGAAAGTGCCAAACTCAATGCACTGTTAGATCAGGACGTGGGGACACCCTTAATCATTCCAAGTGAAACCACGTTTAAATTGCCGGAACTGGCTGGCGCTACTTTGCAGAACAAGGCCTTACAGTTAAGACCCTTATTTGCACAACACGGTAAAATGTTAGAAGCAGCAAAGACCAAAGTCGAGTTAGCCCAGAGTGATTATTATCCAGACTTTACCGTCGGTGGCGGTTATGCCTTCCGGCAGAATACCCCGACGGGACAAGGACGTAGTGATTTTGCAAGTGTGCAACTCAGTATGAATGTGCCTATTTATGCGAATCATAAACAGGCAAAAGCCGTCGATCAGCGTAAGAGTGAACTTTTACAGGAGCAGTATGCCTTAAAAGATGAGCATCATAAGATACAGGCTGAGATAGAGGCTAAAGCCGCCGAATATCAACAGACAAGAAAAAAGCTTTTATTACTGGAGCACGAAATACTGCCTCAGGCTCTGCAAGCGGTTAACTCCTTATTATCCGGTTATCAAGTCAGCCAAAAAGGCTTCACTGATCTATTGCGCACTCAACTCAGTTATTTTCAATATCAAATTCAGTATTGGCAAGCGTTAACGAATACGCAGCAACTATTAGCAGAGTTATCGGCAGAGGTAGGCGAGGAGTTAAGTCATGAGTAAGTTTAAATGGCTGCCATTGCTGATTATTTTGATGCTGGGTTTAGGTTTGGGTTTTTGGATAGGCCGACATCAAGACTTGATGGTAGCAACCGAGGGCGCTAACCCTACCGAAAGAAAGCCTTTGTATTATCGGCATCCAATGAATCCACAAGTCACCTCTCCAGTGCCCGCCAAAGATGAAATGGGCATGGATTATGTGGCTGTTTATGATGAAAAGTCAGCGCCGTTATCGGCACCCAAGACCGGTAAGATTTTATATTATCGTCACCCAATGGGCGCGGCTGATACGTCCTTGGTGCCGAAGAAGGATGAAATGGGTATGGACTATTTACCGGTTTATGAAGGTGAGCAAAATCCGCCCGGACAGATTCAGATTAGCCCTGAGAAAGTGCAGAAACTGGGGGTAAGAACGGTCAAGGTCAGTCATCGTAATTTGAATCGAACGATTCGGGCCTTGGGAAGTATTCAGGTGGATGAGAGTCGGGTGTATACGGTGGCGCCGAAATTTGAAGGCTGGATTCAGCGCTTGCATGTCAATACCCTGGGCCAAGCCGTGAAAGTGGGTCAACCACTGTTTGATGTTTATAGTCCTGATTTATTAACTGCTCAGCAGGAATATCTGATTGCACGCGAAGGGGAGCAGGCGCTTAAAAAGGGCAGTGCGCAGGCGCTACATACGGCGGAACAGTTGGCGGCAAATGCGTTGCAGCGATTACATTATTGGGATATTGCACCGGCACAGCTTAAACGCTTAGAGGCCTCAGAAAAGCCCATGGACACACTCCCGTTTCTGTCACCGGTTAACGGGGTGGTCGTGGATAAGCCAGCACAAGAAGGTATTCGTTTTATGCCGGGTGAACTGCTCTTTCGGATTGCCGACTTAAGTAAAGTGTGGCTGTTAGCGGATGTGTTTGAGCTGGATGTTGCGGATGTGCAGTTGGGGCAATCGGTGCAAGTGCGTATTAATGCGTATCCTGAAAGACAGTTTACCGGCAAAGTCAGTTTTATCTATCCCACCTTAAGCACCGAAACCCGAACTGTTAAAGTAAGGGTTGAGTTATTTAATCAGGAGGGGCTGTTAAAGCCGGGTTTATATGGAAACTTAACCTTAGTGACCACCGCTGCGGCGATGAATCATTTAGCGGTGCCCGATTCGGCGGTGATTGATAGTGGCACTCGTCAAGTCGTGCTATTAAGGAAAGATGAAGGGCGATTTGAACCACGAGTGGTGAAAGTCGGTTTATTGTCGGACGGTTATTATCCGGTTCAGGAGGGCCTGACTGACGGTGATGAGGTCGTGACTCATGCTAACTTTTTGATTGATGCGGAAAGTAATCTTAAGTCTGCCCTTGAAGGGATGACCGATGCCAGTCAAGAGAACGAGCCGACTTCGATAGACGAAAGTCACGGAGATCATTAGTCATGCTAACCCATGTTATTGCCTGGTCATTGCGTAATGTGTTTATGGTCATGCTGGCAACCTTGGCTATTATTATCGGTGGCGGCTATGCCTTATCGAAGATGCCCTTGGATGCGCTGCCTGATTTATCGGATGCTCAGGTGATTGTTTATACCGAGTATCCAGGGCAGGCGCCCCAAGTGGTTGAGGATCAAATTACTTATCCTCTGACCTCGGCCATGTTAAGCGTACCGAGATCAAAAGTGGTGCGTGGTTTTTCCTTTTTCGGTGCTTCGTTTGTGTACGTTATCTTTGAAGACGGTACCGATATTTATTGGGCACGTTCACGGGTTCTGGAATACCTGACCACACTGAATGGTACCTTACCCAGTTCGGTAACGCCCAAGTTAGGGCCGGATGCTACTGGGGTCGGCTGGGTTTATCAATATGCCTTGTTGGCAAAAGATTATTCCTTAGCGGAGTTGCGCACTTTGCAAGACTGGTTTGTACGTTATCAATTAACCAAGGCCAAAGGGGTTGCCGAGGTCGCCAGTATTGGTGGCTTTGTGCAGCAATATCAGGTGACGGTTGATCCTCATAAACTACAGGCTTACGGGGTGTCTTTAAAAGTACTGAGTGATGCGATTCGTAATGGAAACCGGGATGTCGGTGGGCGGGTTGTTGAGTTATCAGAAACCGAATACATGGTGCGGGGACGCGGCTATTTAAAAGGCCGTGCAGATTTAGAACGTTTGGTATTAAAAGCCGAGAAAGGCATTCCGGTTTTAATACGTGATGTGGCACGCGTTGAGTTAGTGCCTGATGAGCGTCGAGGCGTGACTGAATGGAACGGGGAAGGGGAAGCGGTTTCAGGTATTGCACTGGCGAGGTTTGGTCAAAACGCATTAGAAGTGATTAGTAACGTGAAGCAGCGTTTACAGGAGATCACCACGGGGCTGCCACCGGGTGTGCAAGTGCAAACGGTTTATGATCGTTCCGAGCTGATTCATCGGGCTATCGAGAATCTGACCTCAACTTTGTTAGAAGAAAATGCGGTGGTTGCCGGTGTTTGTGTGTTGTTCTTATTGCATTTACGCAGTGCTTTGGTAGCTATTTTAATGTTACCGGTGGGCGTGTTGATCGCTTTTATTGTGATGCAAGCGCTGGGGATGAACTCTAATATTATGAGTCTGGGCGGCATTGCGATTGCGATTGGAGCAATGGTGGATGCGGCTATTGTGATGATTGAAAATACCCATAAGCATCTCGAACGTGACTCTGGACGATTGCCCCGCGCTGAAATTTTGTTAAATGCCTGCACAGAGGTTGGGCCACCGCTGTTTTTTAGTCTGTTGATTATTACCGTGTCATTTTTACCCGTGTTTGCCTTAGAGGCACAGGAAGGGCGGTTGTTTCATCCGCTGGCATTTACCAAGACCTTTGCCATGGCAGGGGCGGCATTATTGTCCGTGACATTGGTGCCGGTATTAATGTCCTTATTTGTGCGCGGCAAGATCCTGCCAGAACAGCGTAATCCTATTAACCAGTTTCTCTTATGGGTGTATCGCCCTGTGATTGCTGGGGCGTTGCGTTATAAGAAAATGACTTTGGTATTGGCGTTGTTAATACTGGGGGCCTCCTGGTTTCCGGCGTCAAAGTTGGGCGGTGAGTTTATGCCAACGCTTAATGAAGGCACCTTGTTATTTATGCCTCAAACCCTGCCGGGCTTATCACCCACTAAAGCGGCTGAATTACTGCAAACGCAAGATCGTATTATTAAGACCTTTCCTGAAGTTGAGTCGGTGTTTGGTAAAGCGGGTCGGGCTCTGACTGCGACTGATTCCGCACCATTGGAAATGTCCGAAACCATCATTAATCTCAAGCCAGAAGCGACTTGGCGAGCAGGGATGACGGTTGATAAATTGATTGCTGAAATGGATACGGCGTTACAAATTCCGGGTGTCAGTAATGCCTGGACGATGCCGATTAAAAACCGGATTGATATGTTGGCGACCGGGATTCGTACCCCGATTGGGATCAAGTTGTTTGGGAAGGATTTGACCGAAATGGAACGTCTGGCACAGGCGATTGAACAGGCGGTTAAAAAGGTGCCAGGGACGACCAGTGCTTATGCGGAACGGCTCACTGGGGGCTTTTATCTGAATATCAATCCTGATTATGAAGCCTTATCGCGTTACGGTCTGTTAATGGGCGATATTCAGGATATTATCGCCACGGCGGTAGGTGGGGAAACCATCACCATGATGGTCGAAGGTCGTGAACGTTTTGCAGTGATTGTCAGGTATCCACGAGAGTTGCGGGACAGTCCGCAAGCCATGGCTGAGCATATTCTGGTGCCAACCGCCGGCGGAGCGATGATTCCCTTGGGTCAATTAGCGCATCTGAGTTTGACTAAAGGCTCTCCTTCGATACGCACTGAAAACGCCTCGTTGTCAGCTTATATTTATGTGGATATGCGGGGGCGGGATATTGATGGCTATGTGCGTGATGCTAAACAAGCGGTGGAGCAGGCGGTTAAGTTTCCTGCGGGTTACTATATTGCCTGGAGTGGTCAGTTTGAATATATGGAGCGAGCCAAACAGCGGCTGGAAATAGTGGTGCCGTTGACCCTGTGTATTATTTTTGTGTTGCTGTATCTCAATTTCGGGCGCTTGACTGAGACATTAATTGTGATGTTGTCGGTGCCTTTTGCCTTGGTGGGCGGGATCTGGTTGGTCTGGATGCTGGACTATAATGTCAGTGTGGCCGTTGGTGTCGGGTTTATCGCCTTAGCGGGTGTGGCTGCTGAAACCGGGGTGGTGATGCTGATTTATTTAGATCAAGCGTATCAGGAGCAGCGCCGCCATTGTGTTGAAGAACAGAGGCTGTTTAGTGAGATTGATTTATATAAAGCGTTAATGACGGGGGCGGCGGAACGCTTAAGACCTAAGATAATGACCGTCACCGCGATTATGGCGGGTTTGTTACCTATCTTATGGAGGACTGGCACTGGATCAGAAGTGATGCGCCGCATTGCTGCCCCAATGGTGGGCGGCATGGTGTCATCGACCTTGTTGACGTTGATAGTTATTCCTGCGCTTTATGCCTTGTGTAAGCAATATGCTATTAATAGGAAGGGGTGAAAGAAATAATTACTAATGGTTGAAAATAAAAAGTCTTGTTATGATTAGCCAATCAAATCTGGCCTTCTTGAAGAAGGCTGTAATCGTCTGTTAAATTCTCCGCTAATCCTTACCAAGGAAAAATAGGGGTACACGTTACAACGAGTTATAGCCGGTGCCAGGCAAATCTTCGATCTCTCAATTGATATGGTGCAGGCTTCTTGCGGAATGGCTGTGCCTTATTATTCTTACGAAAGCGATCGCAAATTGCTAAAAGACTGGGCTATTAAAAAGGGTGATGATGGCTTGAAGGGCTACTGGGAAGAGAAAAATCAAACCAGTATTGATAATGCTCCCACAAACATCATGGTGAACAATACCTGACGCTATGTCTACCCTTATTTCACATTAGAAGAAACAGCCAGGTATGGGATTTACACTCGATAAAGTTGTGCCTTGGGGACGTTCGAATCAGGAGGTGCGTAGGAGTCTGTGCTTTATGTGCATATTAAGCCTGTCTATGAGCTACAGTGGTAATAGAACTCCCATCTCTGGCGCTTTTAACGTCAATTCGTAGCGCCATTTGTTCTTTCAGTTCGCCGACATGAGAAATGATACCGATCATCCGACCGGTAGATTGCAAGTCAATCAAGGTTTTTATGGCTAAGTCTAAAGATTCAGGATCTAAACTACCAAAGCCTTCATCTATAAATAAGGTATCCAGTTTGATGCCTCCAGCATAAGACTGTACAACATCGGATAAACCTAAAGCCAATGACAGTGCAGCCATAAATGATTCGCCGCCCGAAAGCGTAGCAACGGGGCGAGATTTATCGGTGTAACTATCTTCAACGTCCAAATCCAGACCCGCAGCCGTATTGCCGCCAATGGAATCCAGTTTACGAAGTAATCGATAGCGACCTTTACTCATTAAGTTAAGGCGTTGTGAGGCTTGAATCAGTACATCATCCAGTAGCACACTTAACACAAACCGTTGTAGGCTGATGCGTTTACCGGAGGTGCCATTGGCTACGTCACTCAGGGTACCGATTATTTGATACTGGGCATCCAGTTCGGCTGTTTTAGTTTTAATCTGGGTTAATTGCGCTTTTATATTAGTGAGCAGATTATTGCGTTCTTCCAGTTGCTGCCAGGCTTTATCGGCCAGATTAAATTCACCTGTTGTGTCGATTAATGTTTGCTCGATTTTAATTAAATCAGGCCGCGTTTGGGTCTCTAAATCCGCTTTAAGTTGCTTTACAGCACCTTGTAAACCGGTTAATTCAGCATTGAATGTCTCAATTATATTCTTAATGGTTTTTTGCTTGGTTTCCGATAACAGCGCAGTTTGAAAAGCCTTTACATCAGCAAAACAACTGTGGGCGAGAGCCGTGTTCCAGCTGAGTGTGCTTTCGGTGCTTTCAAGTATTAGCGTTTTTTCTTGCGCCTGTAATTGGGCATGTCTGGCGGTTTTTGCTTCTAAATTCAGGCTTTTGTTCTCAAATTGTTCTTGGGCAGTAGTGAGTGCCTGATTCAATTGCTTAATACGGGCTTCGATAGCTGACAGTTCATTGATTAATTTCTTGGCATCCCGATAAGCTTCAGGTATCTGGTTTTCTAGTTGTGTAACAACGGTTGTTGCTTGTATTAAAGCAGATTTATCGTCATTTGCCAGGGTCTGCAATGATGAAAGGTTAGTAGTGATAGTCGCCAGGTCATTTTTAATCGTGGTAATACTGAGTAAGAGGGTCTCTTGATCTTTTTGTATCTGGAGCAATCGGTTGACTTCTGTTTCAGTGGCCTTAACTGTTTGGGTGATAGCCTCTAGGCTTTGATGAGCCAGTTCATTTAAAGACTCCTCAAGTTCGCTGAGGTGTCTTTGAATCGTTGTGATTTCAATGTTGGCTTTGTTCAAATCAGCTTCAGCTTTTTGCAGGGCAATACGCGCTTTCTCTTCAGCGGCACGTGCAGCGTCCAAATGCGCTTGGGTCACTAAAACAGCGGTGTCTTTTATGTGTGCGGGTTGTGGGTGATCTTTACTACCACAAACTAAGCACGGTTCACCTGATTTAAGTTCAGCCGCTAATAAAGCGGCTTGTCCGGTATGCCAGGCAAACTCTGTTTCACGGGTGTTTAATTGACTGGTTTCACATTGAGATTGTTTGGTATTAAATTGTTTTAATACCTTAGCCGCGTTATTTTCCAGTGCTATTTTTTGGGTGCGAACTTGCTCTAAGGTCGTTCGTTTTTCAAGTTTACTCCGTTGATCTGCTAAGGCTATCTGTTGAGTAGACAGAGTGGTTAATTCATGAGTCAGCGCTGTGCTGAGATTTTCTTTTTCTGTTTGCTGGGTGGTTAATTGAGTCTGCTTTTTTAGTTCAGCATCCAGTTTGGTCTGACTGGCTTTAGCCTTTGCTTGTTGGCTTGCTAACGTGGTGCGGGCGCTTTCAAGTTGAGTGACTTGCGCTGTAAACTGATTTAATTGAAATTGCTGCTTATTCAGCTCGGTGATTTTTAGCGCGGCTTGTTTGGCAGCATTAAGCAGGTTTTCGGCGGCTGCTTTTTCTAGCGTTGCTATTTTAATAGCCTCAGATGAGTCTGCAATGTCTTGAGTCAGCTTATTTAATGCGGCGGATTTCTCTAAATAGTTTTTATAAATCGGCTGTAGCTTGTCGGCATTAATCGCGTCATCCAGTACTTTTTGTTGGTTTAACATACCAGGTTGTAAAGCCTGTTTGTTTTCCAGTTCAAGTTCTTTTTTGGTTAACTCATCAAAGCGTTGCTTTAATGCTTCTGCTTGCTGTTTGGCTAATGTGGCTTGTGTTTGTGCTTGTTGAGCCTGTGCTTTTAGAGTGGTTGCATGGGTCAATTGTGGTGCTAGTTGTAACACTTCATCGTCAAGTTCAATTTCAGAGCCAACACTTGCAGTTTGCAGTACACCTATAATTTGCTGATTATTATCCGCGACGGCTCTTCTAATCTCGGCAGATTGAGCCTTTAATAGGTCTTCAATGCGTTTATAAATATGTGTCTGGAAAAGCTGACTAAAGATAGTTTCACGATCTTTGGAATTAGCCATCAGTAACTCACGGAATTTACCTTGGGGTAAGACAATCACCTGTCTAAATTGCTCAACATTAAGCCCCAGTAATTCGGATATTTTAGTGGTCGCATCATTTACTTTTTTGGCAACCAGCAGTTCACCTTCAGCAGAACCATCAAGTATCCAAAGTTGAGCTTCTGGCGTCTGTTGAGTCGTGCCTTCGCCTCTGGTTCTTGGTCGCTCTTGAGCAGGAATACGTCTGATGCGATAAGTCTTGCCGCCTAAACTAAAGTCTAAAATGACTTCAGTCAGTAACTCTGCGGCGGCATTATCACAGCGCATTTGGGCGCCGTCTCGTTCTGCACCCGTCGTTTGACCGTATAGAGCAAAACAAATCGCATCTAAAATAGAGCTTTTACCCGCGCCTGTGGGGCCGTTAATTAAAAATAAAGGATTAGCGCCTAAGACACTAAAGTCAATATGTTCTGTTTTTGCGAAAGGACCAAAGGCTTGCAGTGTCAGTTTTAAAGGCTTCATGCCAGACCGCCTTCGTGGGTACTGATAGTCGTGATAATGTTTTTAATCGCTTTCTGTTGCTCCGTCGTTAAGTCATTTCCGGAAATCTGTTTAAAGAAGTCCTGAAACATCTCTAGTTCACCGCGTTTAAGTTTTTCACGGTTAACTTGAAGAGTACCTGTATCTTGTAACCAGGTTTTTTCAATATGCAGGACATTTTCGTAGACTTGTCTTAGCTTACTCATCGGATCAAGCAGTGCGCTTTGGTCGGTTAAACGGATTAGCAGATAATCCTGATGATTGGGGTCTGTTAAACCGTGTTTAAGCAGTGTTTCTAAATCGTCTTCTAAGATTCGCATGTCGCGTAGCGGTGTTAATGGTAGCTGTGTGATCGATTGCACACCTTTATCATTCAGCTCGACGAGTGTTACACCTTTTTGTTGGCGTTGTTCTGAGAAACTGTATTTTAAGATGGACCCTGAATAGCGAATATGCTCGGCACCTTTATGCTGTGGGTTATGTAAATGCCCCAAGGCGACATAATTGAAGGCTTTAAAAGGTTCAGCACTCACTCGATCTGCACCGCCAATTGATAAAGGTCTTTCTGATTCTGAGGCTTCTGCACCATCAATAAAACAATGACTAATTAACACATTGATAGCGGTATCTGTTTTAACGGCGTTGATTTGTTCGACTAAAAATTGGTGTGCTTCATCATGGCTAGAAACATCGACAGAGAAATGATTACGTACAGATTCGGGGTCGTTATAAGGGATGCCGTAAAATGAAACGTCATAACCGTTTTTATTGAGAATGACAGGTTGAGTGATTTGATTTAAGTCACCGATAATATGCAAACCGGCCTGGCTTAGCTGGTTTGAACCAAAGCGTAAACGCTCGGCCCCATCATGATTACCCGGAATTAATATCACGGGTATGCCTAGATCAGAGCAAATGGTATTTAAAACTTCATCCAATAGACTCACTGCAGCCGCTGGCGGTACAGAACGATCATAAATATCACCGGCAATAATCACCGCGTCAACGGCTTCGTTTTTTATATGCTCAATAACTTGTTCAAGCACATGGCGTTGATCATCTAATAATGACACATTGTGAAACTGTCGACCGATATGCCAATCAGAGGTGTGTATAAATTTCATGGTGATAATAGGGGTGATTTAGCGCTCAACAATTTTAGTATTTTACAATACGCTATCTTACCTGATTATGCGTAAAAATAACTTAACTCATATTTTTATCAATCATCAAACTATAAGTCACTAAAGTACAGCTTCTCGTATTTAATTTCTATCTTTTCTTCTTCAAATCTAATTAAATCATTTAATGTAGAAATCTGAAAATTGTCCTTAAGTTCATTTTCAATATTAGTAATAAATAAATTTGCGTAATATTTTCTCGGTTCGTTAAGTTGAAGCTGTAAATAACCTAGACTACTGTTAATAGCCTCAGAAATGCTTTTAATCGCATTAATTTTGGCTGGCTTCTTATTGAGTCCTTGTAAATAACTCGTGTAGGCAGTATGAAACTTTACGCCGATTACCACTCCACTCCACTCCACCCTAACATAACTGACACTATCAATGACTACAAAGAAAACCCAAGGGGTTATTTACGCCTATAAAAACTAATCCTGAGCTGACTCTGGTACTTTGCAGCCGTATATAATACCTGCCGTAATCAGGCTAACACCTGATTGAGACTAATCGGATTGCTGAAATAAGCACTAAAGGTGCCAATAACCCTATTGTGATAAGCATCAAATTGACTGAATAGCGCTATATTGCAAGACTATTTAGCAACTGGCACTAAAAACACCATTCATAAACAAGCTCAATAGCCTCAAACTTACGGTATCACCACTGACTGAACAACCAAAGAAGGTGCTATACATGCTAATACCTGGCAAAACATGGGTGACACCCAGGGGATCGAGGAGGATTTATCGGCATCCTTCATAGCAGCCTAAAAGTAGTTGACACTTTTGATGTCAATAAAAAATTAACAACAAGCTACCGTAGCCATTAAAAAACGGCCAGTGACTTTAAAGATAAACGGCTTAGCTGTTTCTTAAATTTAAGAAATCA
>CAIMEB010000166.1 GCA_903839855.1 uncultured Methylococcaceae bacterium | reverse complement strand
GTGATGTTTGGCGGCACTTACAGGGTTACCGTTACCGAAACCTCATCATTTCTTCAAGTTTTTTGTAAATCTTCGATTCACTATTTTGTCTGTAGCCCCTTATTTATATGGTCTACAGCATTTCCGTTCAGACACTATTTAACATGAGCAAAATTAAGAGTAACATTTTCGGTTAATCTATCTTCACCACCGCTCCCCCCTGTGCTAACAGAGGTAACAATCAATTTTTTCAGTTCAATGATTATATATTCAAGTGCATCTTTACCTGCTTTTCGGACATACAGGGTAGCATCGGGAATATGATCACCATTTGCACAAAATAACATTAGAGTAGGTGATGCTTTATCCACCCATTTAGTAAAAGATAAATCTTGAACATTTACTTTACCAGCACCACCACCTCCACCGGTATGAAATGAACCACTTTGTGATAATCCCCAACTCCACGCCAAAACATCAATTTGACCTGTATGTGAAGCGTCTTTCGACTCTCCATCTATTCCTTTAATTTTTATAAACATATCTATAGCCATTTTCTACTCCTCAAATAATTTTAATTAAAAATACAACAATATAATGTTATTCAAATTACAGAATAAAATTACATTACAATCCTAGCCACCTTTTGCAGAAGGTAGCTTAGAAACCAAGCGTAATGATACCGTTAAACCATCAAGCTGATAGTGTGGACGTAAGAAAAATTTTGAAGAATAATAACCCGGATTGCCTTCAATTTCTTCAACCACAACTTCTGCTGCAGCAAGCGGTTTTTGTGCTTTAGTAATTTCCGATGAATGAGCTGGCATACCATCAACATAATTTAAAATCCAATTATTTAGCCAACGTTCCATATCATCTTTTTCTTTAAATGATCCAATTTTATCTCGCACCATACATTTTAAATAATGAGCAAAACGACATGTGGCAAATAGATAGGGTAAACGTGCCGCTAAGTTTGCATTAGAAGTGGCATCTGGATCATCATATTCAGCTGGTTTTTGCAGAGATTGAGCACCAATAAATGCAGCAAAGTCAGAATTCTTTTGATGAATTAATGGCATGAATCCCGCTTTTGATAATTCTGCCTCCCTACGATCACTGATAGCAATTTCTGTAGGACATTTCATGTCTACTCCGCCATCATCAGTGGGAAATGTATGTACTGGTAAATTTTCCACCGCCCCACCAGATTCAATACCCCGAATTCTTGAGCACCACCCATACAATTTAAATGAACGATTAATATTTGTTGCCATAGCATAAGCAGCATTAGTCCAAGTATAATTTGCACTGTTTGCTGCTTCTGTATCTTCTTCAAAATCAAACTCATCCACTGGAGATGTTTTAGACCCATAAGGTAATCTAGATAAAACCCGAGGAAGCGCTAAACCGATATATTTTGAATCGTCCGATTCACGTAAAGAGCGCCATGCAGCGTAATCGGGTGTAGAAAATATTTTAGTTAAATCACGAGGATTAGGTAGTTCACTCCATGAACTCATTTGTAAGGTCGATGGAGATACACCTGAAATAAATGGCGAATGAGAAGCCGCTGAAATTTGTGCTAATTGTGTCAACAACTCGACATCTTGCGGAGAATGATCAAAATAATAATCCCCCATCAAACAGCCAAAGGGTTCACCACCAAATTGACCGTATTCTTCTTCATAGATTTTTTTAAATAAAGGACTCTGATCCCACGATACTCCTTTAAATTTACCTAATGTCTTGCTTAACTCTTTCTTAGAGATATTCATCACTCTAATTTTAAGTTGCTCGTCGGTCTCAGTATTATTAACCATATAATGCAAACCACGCCAAGAACCTTCGAGTTTTTGAAAATCTTCGTGGTGCAAAACTAAATTTACTTGTTCAGTTAATTTTTCATCAATACGAGCAATAATTGCTTGAATAGATGAAATCGAACTTTCAGAAATTACGGAAGCATCTTTAAGTGCAAACTCTGCTAAAGTATGAACAGCTGTCTCAACGGCTGTAGCAACTTTATCAGATGTGGGCTTAAATTCTTTGTTTAATAACAAAGAAAAATCATTTACTTCAGAAAATTGTCCTGTTGATGCTTCATTAGTACTTTGTAATTCTGCCATAATTTATTCTCCTAGTTCTTTAGAATCTGCTTCATCAGTTGCTTTTGGTGCTGCAACCAATGACTGTAATAACGCTGGATCATTAAGAACTTTTGCAATCAAATCTTCTGCACCTTCTTTACCATCCATATAGGTTAATAGATTAGACAGTTGAGTCCGTGCTTCCAATAATTTATCCAAACCTGCAACTTTTTTAGCTATAGCCGCTGGAGAAAAATCATCCATACTTGTAAAAGTTAAATCAACATGCAAATTACCTTCGCCGGTTAAAGCATTAGGGACATTAAATGCAACTCTGGGCTTCATTGCTTTTAAACGATCATCAAAATTATCGACATCAATCTCTAATAATTTGCGATCACCTACAGGGGCTAAAGGCTCTTCTGGAGTACCTGATAAATCAGCTAAAACTCCCATTACAAATGGAAGTTGAACTTTTTTTTGAGCACCATACAGTTCTACATCATATTCAATTTGAACTCTAGGTGCACGATTACGAGCTATAAATTTTTGACTACTTTGTGCCATGTGATACCTCTTTGATTACAGTTAATAATTTAATTATCTTCATCTTGATTTCCGGAAACTATATACATTTCGTTAAGACCGCCAGGGGCTAAATCCTTAAGTACTTCAATAAAGTTTTTTCCAACCAATCTTATAGCCCTTTCAATCACTAAAGGTACAGGGCTTGATGGCTCATTTTTTTTATAATACTCACATACCAGTTTTAAAGTTTTTATGACATCATCATTATTGTTTATAGTACCGGAAATTGATTTTTTTACACTTGGATGCGTATTAATAGTTACTGCATCTTCATTTACTTCTTCTGGTTCTTCTTCACCATCTTTGCTTGCTATCGCATTATTTAAAAATACTTTTAACTCTATTAATAACTTTGATAATTCAGCAAAATTTTCGCCATTGGACAATACCTTATTAATTGTATTAAGCGCGTCCAAACTATTTGAAATAGAAGCTAATCTAATTTTCAAATCTTCCAAACCCATTTCAATAATAGCACCATCAATCAAGCCTTGGCTAACGTCTACTTCAGTAGCAGTTGGTTGTGATTTACCAGATGCTAAATTTATTGATCTTAAATTGAAAGCGCCTGTTTTCTTAGACTCAATCAATGTAGTTTGTTGTATTGGTTTTAAAAATATTTGATAATCTGATAATGTAGCTAATATATTCACCCTTTCAAAAGGATCATTACCATCTTCAGGATCTAATTGCGGATGTAAATGTTCCCAACGCTCCTCAAAAACAACTTTTATAAGATTCAAACCAGCGTCTAACCCCGAAAACCCCTCTAATGCTAACAAGGCTCTTAAATAAGCCACTAATACATTTAAATCAATTGTCTTAGCCAACAAGTCTTCTGATAGTTTTTTCACATTACGCCAATTTATGGGTTCTGCTGCTTCTCCAGAAAATTGATCGAGATCCTTAACTTTAAGTGTATTAAATAATTCCATAAATGCTGGGTCATAACGTAAATCTAGCCCACAAACATTATCTGCATCAATGTCTTTTAAAATATCTTCAGTAGTCAGTGCCAACGTTATATCCTCTACTTATCAACTTAGTAAATTAAAATCAGGAGTTATGACGATAATACTAATATTATCTCTACCTCCCCTATACAAACACTCATCCATTAAAATCTTTACTAACTCTTTAGGATGATTTTTTTGCATCAACGCTTCAATTTCATTATGACTCAACTCTTTATCTAAACCATCACTACATAACAAATACACATCGCCTGTATTTACTGCTTGAATTTCACTGTCTAATTGCAAGGTATCATCAGCCCCCAAGGCCCGTGTAATTATATTGACACTTTTTACTGACGATTCTGAACTTGCTTCATTACCTAAACAATGATCTTGGGTTAATTGGGTTAATTGATTATTTCGGAATCTGTACAATCGACTATCACCTGCCCATGTAAAGGCACAATGCTCTTGGTTAGCTAATAACGCTACCACGGTACTTCCGACAATTTGGTCGCCAAAATCTCTTTTAGCTAATTCACGAAGTTGAGTATTAACGTGCTGTAAAGTGGATTCTACCGCTATTAAATAATCTTTAATTTCTGATCGTGGTTGTAATTGATTAAGGGTATTCACTATTAGTTGACTAGCCACATCTCCCGCTTCATGCCCACCCATACCATCAGCGACCACCCACAAGCCCGCTTCTGGCTTATTTAAAATTGAATCTTCATTATGTTTACGTCTTAAGCCCCTATCAGTCAAAGCCCAAGATTGCCAAACAATATTGTTTACTGGACTGCTAAACAAATCACTTAAGCTCACTAATGCTGACTCTTTGTCTTGCTTAGGTTCCGTTATAGCCCCCCCCATTGAATGAGGAAAGTCTTGATCAATGTTTGTCTCATGAACTGAAAAACCACTTTCACTGTCTTCAGGTACTTCATGATGCTTTAAAAACTCGGAAAACTGTCCAACAGGCGGTAATCCTTGAAACATCATTAACGAATCATTGACATGATCACTATTGCCATTACTCCACAAGCTTTGATGGATCACAGAGGCAACTGAATCGTTCTTAGACGCTGAGAACAAGATATTATCAATACTGATGACTGGTAATGTTGCTACCAATTCATCAAACTCATTTAAATCAACTTGGCCTTCTAAGCCCGTTAATGCTACCTCTTCTAACTGCTCAAACCAAGAACTTGCAGTGGTTAATAGGGTACTAATTGATTGGGAACCATCAAATAAATACGCCACAGTTAAGGGAAAATACCGCCCCACTCTATCAACACTGGGCATTAATATACCTGCCACCGCTTGATCACCACAGACACCTGGACTAAGCACAAAGCGCCATATAGGGCTAGTTAAAAAACTATCCAACCATTGTTCGCCTAATTGTTCCTGACTCGCTGATATGGAACTTTGTAACCAATTATCCCAACGAGTAATAAATGCTTCTGGTAAACGTCTAGAGACAAAATCACCCACGATAGGTAATTTCCCGTAAAAACCAATGGTGTAGACAGTGCTATTATTCATTACAAGCCAGCATTTAATTTGAAACTATCAAATATAGATATCGAAAATGGGTTATCCACACTATTGGCATTGAGTTCATATTGAGCTTTATAGCCTTCAACTTCAAAAGTTAATAAATATTTAACCTGATCTTGCTTTTGGATATGCGCCTTTTCCAAAGTTTTAAACCATGACCATTGGCCCTCGACATCTTTCTGGACTTTTTTGCCATCCTTCAGATCAAAGCCATAACTCACTAAGCGACTGCCATCAGCACCCGGCCATTGTAACGGTATATTTTTCGCCATATCACCTTGGCTATATTTAGTCTGTTGTCCTTCGATATTCAACCAAAAAGCCGTTACATTTGGATCTAAAGTGATCGGTTTTAAAGTGAACTTAATAACCGGATTTTGTCCGCCATTGGCAAAAAACATCTGCTTAATTTTTGCAGCCGCCTGAAGTTGTGCTAAGGTGCTCGACGAAACGGCAATCGCTTGATTATTAGTTGAAATCATTTGCCAATTTCTACCACTGGCATCAACAAACTCTTGCAGATTCTTAGTATAGAAATTATCAATAACGCCACCCTGAGCAAAAAATCGGCCAAAATCATCTAAGGTGACTTCTATACTGCTTGACCTATTGAAAGGGTAATGGCCCTGAATACCGCTTTGATAAAGCGGTAATACCTCACTATTCCATAATTTATTTAACTGATCTGAACCACCCTTATTAATTACACCTTGCGTTCCTGCGGCTAATGTTTGGGTCATGGCTTTAATCGGTTCATCTAAATGTGCCGATTCCATTTTCATTTTCGCTACCGCACTACCACAAGTGCCTTGTTTAGCTTGATCAATAGCAACTCCACCCATATTAGAAGTACCACTTAAATCAATCATACAACCATAAAGTTGACCCAATATTTGTAAAGTGCGATCAATTGGGACTGCACCCACTGCCCCTCTAACTAAAGAATTTAAAGGTAAAAAGTGCTCTTCAACAACACTACCCAAAGGTTTTGCAGACGTTTTTTTAGCAGCTGCTAACAATTTATTAAGTTTACTGTCTACAGGTATAGCTTTTTGTAAAGTCCCTACTGCATCCTGAGCACCTGCAGGTTTAACAGTTAAAGAAGTCTCTTTATTAACAATTTCTAAGAGTTTTTTTAAAGGTGAATCGGGGCTTGAAGCAAACTCCAACACTTCTGTAGCTTGTATTGGTGTACTTGTTGCTTTTACTTTGACATTAGCCAATAAACTATCCCAAGTTTTAATGTAATCTTGATAGTAGTAATTGTTAACTTCTTCTGTTAGCTGATCAGGATCAATATTAATGCTTTGTTCTGTATTTCCTAATACCCAACTACCTGATACTGTCTCATTTATTTGGGATTTACTCTGTTCTAAAAATAAATTATAAAATCCATCATGTGTAAATAAATAAGGCACACTTTGTTGTTCTATTGCATTATTAAAGACCCGTGTGGCATTAATACCTAATTCATCAATTAACTTAAATTCTTGTTGAGCTGCTTGTAAGGCATCATTTTTTATGCGCATATAAATTTGTTGCGCAATGGGAATCCGATTTAATATTTGACGTGATGCCGCAATAATATGGTCATTGAGTTTTTGCGATTCTGGTGGAAGCTTAACCAGATTATTTAGATGCTCTATTAATTGTTTCTGCGATTTAAGGTCATCGGCATAGGTATTTTCCCAATCAACTGAAACCCAAGGAATTACTAATTCTGCTTTAAATCTTTTAGCATCACCTAACATTAAATACACTTCTAACAAAGAATAAAGCATATCAGGATTACTAAAATTCTCTTTAAGCCGTATTTCTAAACGATTTTTTATAAGCGGTAAAAAAACCTTTTGTAATAACTCGTTGTAGGTATCCGTCATGACGGGTTTTAACTTATCCCCTTGGTATAAACCCAAAGTACTTAAAATACTGACATCATCAGGATAAACCGCTTGTATAGACTTGACTGTATTTAAACGTGCTAATAAATCATCAAAATTAGTTTGCCATTTGGGTGTTAATTTAGCTATATCTTCATATTGATTGATATTCTTAAAGGCATCCGCTATCAAGTTGCTATTTTTGTTGTAACTGGTCAACCATAATGCAGACAATAAAACAATTAATATACCCACTCCGCCGTAAACACTTTGTCTTAGTATCGTGTTATAGTGTTCTAGCCGTGTGTTAACCCCTACTAATAAGGCTTCATCAAAAATAACATCATTCAGTAAACGGGTAATAAAGAAGCTTTTACCTTTGCCACCGATACTGGGTAATGGCATTCTATCTAACTTAAAGGTATCAGCAAGTACGCCCATTAACCGATCAATTGGACTACCTTCCTGAGTACCCGAAGTAAAATAAACACCTCTGAGCAAAGGTGCCGTTTGGTAACGATTTACGCCATAACATTCTTGCAAAAAGCCCAATAGATTTTCTTTTAACATTGACATTCGAGAGGGGAAACCAAAAATCAAATGTCGCCTTTGTAAATCTCGTTCTTCTTGTAAGTGTCTTGGGAGTTGTTGATTAATTCTAACCATCAAATCATCAAAATCTTTGCCAACACTACTTATTAAATCAATAGCTTGACTTGGATCTTCTTCAGGAAAAGTGACGCCCCACACTTGCTCTCTTTCTTCTTTACTTAAATGCGCAAAGAAATCATTAAAACCCGCTATTAAATCCGTTTTAGTAAAAACCATGTAAATCGGTAAACGAATTCCAAAATGGGTATGTAATTCGTCGATGCGTTTTCTTATGGCTTGAGCATGTAAACTACGCTCTTCTGCTGATTTAAGTAAATCAGATAGACTCATCGTAATTAACACGCCATTGACAGGTCTACGCGGTCGGTATTTTTTTAATAAGTCTAAAAAACCTAACCAGCCGGCTTTATCAACACCTTCATGACTATCTTGGGTTACATAACGGCCTGCAGTATCAATTAATACCGCACGATTAGTAAACCACCAATCACAGTTACGCGTACCCCCCACACCACCTATTGCTTCTTTGCCAAATTTATCAGCTAAAGGAAACTCCAAGCCAGAAAACTTTAGTGCCGTCGTTTTGCCAGAACCTGGTGGTCCGATAATAATGTACCAAGGCAAGTCGTATAAATAATTTTTACCTTGTGAATTTTTTGCACCTTTTTTAAGCAATTGCAAAGCAGCTTCAAAATTTTGCGAAATCTTGGCAACATCGGCATCGGCTTGTTGAGCAAGTTTTGCATCATCTGCATCCGAAGTTGCTAAATCATTAACCATTTGGGCATTTTTTTTATTAACTTTTAGTTGCGTTAATAAAATAATCAAACCCCAAATTAAAAATATAACCAATATGACAATTAAGCGCACTAAATCACTTTCTAAAGGGGTGTTTCCAGCAATAGCTATTAATGGCCCAACAAACCAAATTAATAAACTAACCGCTATAATTCCAAGTAGTTGGATAACCCATTTTTGTTGAAAGAAGGTAATGATTGATTTCACAAAATATCCTTAGCCACTAAATAATAATCTCTACACGACGATTCATCGCTTTATGTTCTGCTGAATCGTTTGGCACCATCGGTTGGGTGTCAGCACGCCCTTCGGTAATAATTGTCGTGTTTAATTTGTTGTTATTAGTTAAAACTTCACTGACGGATAAGGCACGCGCTTTAGATAAATCCCAATTAGACGGAAATTTAGCAGAAAAAATAGCTGTACTATCCGTATGCCCAACTACGGTAATACGATCTTCGACGGAACTCAGTGCTTGGCTAATTTTATCTAACAATGGGAAATATTTAGTGCTGATCTTATCGCTGCCTGGGGCAAAGAAACCTTGGCTCATAATTCGAATAACAACTTTATCATTTCTATTAAGCACTTCTACCTCTCCGCTTTTAATCTCTGGTGCGAGAAAAGTAGATACTTGTTCGTAAAATGATATTTTTTGAACAACTGGAGTTTGACTAGGCTCAGTAAACTCAGGATTAGAAACAAATACAGGCGCCGCTGGTGGCGGCACATTAAAGCTATCTTTTAAAACATATAATTTATTTAATACTGGATCCGAGCTATTACTAATAGCAAATAAAAATCCAAAGAACGTCAACATCAACACAGAAGCCGCAATGGCACCAATGACCCATAGTGGCACCAGCTTTGTTAAAACATTACGCTTATCTTTGATGCCCTGCCATTTTAATGATAATACTCGCTCAACATCACCGTGCTGTCTTTGTAATATTTGATAGGTATTTTCTCTAATTTCTTCTAAATGACTTAAACCATGATCAGCAATACGGTAACGCCCTTGAAAGCCTAAGCTTAAACAAAAATATAAAAACTCTAATAATTCTAAATGCTTACCCGGTTGTTGCTGACAGTTTTTAAGAATAATAAAAAACTTTTCGCCTCCAAATGCCTCTTGATGAAATACGATGAGTAAACTTTTTAATGGCCAACTGCTGTTGTTTCCCCAAGGGGTGTTTAAAACAGTTTCATCAATCAATGAACATAAACAATAACGGGCCGCTAAAACTTCTTCATTTGCTAGTTGACTCAGTTTAAGCTTCGACTCAAATTGTTTAATTTCATCAATTATTTTTAAACGTAAACCTTCAACATCAGGATGATTGATAGTGGTGCGTAACTGCGCAACTAAAGATAATAAAGAAATTGCCGCAGAGGTTAAGGGATTTGCACTAGCACTAACAGCACGTAAATTCTCGTGGATACGGGTGTTATCATTTCCAGCATTTTGAGATGTATTAACACGGGTTTGTCCACTATTACGCCCAGCACCAGGCCGAGGTCTCAAGATGGTTTTATCATCATCAATATACTTATTATCAAATGGATTACCTTTATTCATGATGCTAACCGTTGTTTATAGGGATTGCCCAAAATTCTAATTCCAGCCCAGGAAATTCTCCAGGTATATGAATCGCAAAACCACCCGACTGAGGCATTTGACGCCATAAATCATTTTGCTTATTTAACTCAAAATAGGTAAAACCCGCATTAAAACGTATCTGCCGTGGTGCTACAGGTAAGGCATGGATAGATATACCCGGTAAGGCATTACGAATTAGATTAGCAATTTGCTCAACGGGAGCAATCTTGACTTGTGCAGGAAAAATTTGGCGTATTTGTTCAACGGGTATTTGGGCATTAACGGCCAGAATAAATACAGCATGATTAAACAAATTAATGTCGTGCACTATACCTACTCTAATACCATATTGCGGTGCCGATAAATCAATGCGTATTGGGCCACCACTGGTATCTCCACCAATTAATTCTGGTAACTCCTGCATAACAAGTTTAAAAGTGGACTGTAAATCATCATGCTTATAAGCGCTAAAACTAATAGCTCTTCTTTTAAATTTTGTAGAAAAAGTACACAACTCTCCAGCTAATTGAACTAATTGTCTATACAAGCTTTCTGGGTGAAAACCTGGAATATTTTGCAAATGTTCAAACAAAGGTTCCGCTCTATTTATAATTTGCAACTTCATATAATCAGCAATTTCAGCAACTCCACCTGTACCTGCCTCGGTGGCTTTACCCGCTAACTGATAACCACTGGATTGTAATAGCCCATAAATTCTGGTAATAAATCCTTTCGTTACTTCACTGGCATTACAATCAAAGGTAGAAGGAATAAATTGCTCATCCAAAAGTACACTTTTATTAATCTTTGATTCACTTATCCTACCTATGCCAATACATACATATCCAGCACGCTCCTGTGTCTGCAACATTAATTTGGTATGCAATTTAGCCACTAAGACGGCAGAGCTTAAATTACTTGCGACATTAGCGTCTTTAATCTCAACTTCTTTTGCTCGATACCGAGATAAGTTATTTACATTTTCATTGGTATCAACTTCAATAGTTCCGAGTAAATTAGCGGATAAACATAAATAAACAATACAATTAGTTACGTCAACTGGAATATCAATTGGCAAGGGTAAATCATCATTTTCTGGTAGATTAAAGGGCGTACCATCAGGAAAAACCCCGCTACACTCTACTAAACTAAACTTACCTAAAGCTAACAATTTATTATCTATGGTTAAACTTCTAATACCCCAATCATAAGGTTGTAAACCGCCGCATCGTCCACGCACCAATGTTTCAAAATATCTATCATGTTGTTGAAAGTGTTGCGGTCTTAAAAACATCCCTTCAGACCAAACTGTCTTATTGTTATTTGCCATATTTATTTTTTGGTATATTTATAATGTACAGCGTGATAGGTTTGCTTATTATTTATTATTTTGTTTACGTTGCTGTTTCAATTGCCTAATTTGGCGCTCATACGCATCTACAAAAGCATCACCATAAATATTTTCTATCACATAGTCCACTTTGTTTTTATAAGATGCAGAATACTTATCCCAACACTTAGATTTTTTTTGTAAGACTATACCATTTTCAAATTGTTTTTCTACCTTTTTAGGATCAAATGTTTTAAGTAAATCCTCAATAGAAGCCTGAATACCCGCCTGAAAAGCAATTTGATGCTCCTTGAGATTATTAGTACTTTCTTCTATAGCCGCATTACCCGCCATGTAACTCGTTTGATTTCCACTAAGAAGTAAGCGTAAAACATCATCTGTTACTAAAAAATTAAACGGATTATTTTCAACTCGTTGAATAACGGTTAACCCACTTATTCTGAATAAACTTTTAAATTCAGCACGACTTCTTAGTAACTCGACTGTACCATCTACTAGCTTTCTGAAAATTTGTCCCACTAAATTTAAAGTTTGCTCATGATGCTCAGGTGCGATTTGAACTTGGTCTGCTATTCCAGCACCATTTAAAAATTCATGAAATAAATTTGATTCGCTTGGAATAGGATCTAGTGCAACTGGTGGTTCAGGTGGAATATAAATTTGGGGATCATCAATTCTACCAGTTGGTTCAGGAACAAAAGGAGGCAATTCAGGAGGATTAGTACCTATAAATCCAGAAAGAGTTTCAATTCCTGGTATATTAAAAGGATCTGCTGCCTTAATGGGAGTAACAGGAGTGGTTCCAAAAATACCCTTAAGTTCTTTAGCTAATTTAGCAGCGATTTCATCTACGCTGCCTCCAGCATTAATTGCAGGAAATGGTTCCGAAATAACAGCTACAGGCTTTTTATTTATCTCAAGCACATATTCTGGTTTTACAGGCTCTTTACCCGTCAATACATCTGTTTCAACTGGAGCAGGATTTCCATGATCATTAAACAAGGAGTCTTCAGTAAAGGAGTCTTCAGTACTTGATACATCCCACCCTAAAGGAGGATATGTATCAACAACTTCTTCAGTTTTAACTTTAGTTTCAGAATAACCAAACGGATAAGACTTTACTGGATTATCTATTAAAGGGTTAAAAATATTAGGTTCTATGTTCGAAGCCTTATCATCATCTGGCGGCTCAACTCGTTTAATCCATTGATTTAAAAAGTCTTCTTCTAATTTATTGTTCGACTGATCTGGTTGCTTAAAATCTTCAAAGGCCTGAATACTAACACTAACTTCATAATCACCTATCGTTAATTTATCTCCCGCTTTTATGATTTGAGCACTATTTTTATTAGCCGGGGTATAGTTAATCAAAACCCCTGCTTGACTTAGATCTGTCAAATAAAAATTGCCGTGTTCAAAAGATATATCCGCATGGTGCCTAGATAGTGTTTTATCTTCAGATAATACCAAAGAACAGGTGTCAGAGCGTCCAATAGACCCACCTTCTGGCCCTATCGTTACCGGATCCATAGCACTAAAAAACTCACCTTTATAAGATAAAACTTTTAAAACTAGATTCATATCCACACTCAACCAACAATTAATCGAATTAAACTACCAATTGCCCACTAAGATAAACGGTGACCAATAATGCGGATGTTTTAAATCTTTACTGTTAATAAAATTAATCTGTACCTGTCTTAAGGCTTGAGCTTTTGATACTTTAACCAAATTAGTGTAAAAATTATCCATAAATTGTGCAGTCGCCACATCATTCACAGACCATAAAGTTCCAATAGCACTTAAGGCATTTGACTTAATGGCCATACCACTAAAACCCAATAAAGCTTTATCATCACCTTCAGCCGTTTGACAAGCACTTAAAGTCAATAAATCAATCGGATTATTCTTCAATTTATCATCACTTAACATCGATTTAAGTTCATTTAATTTTAGGTTTTTATCATAAGTCATCACGAAACTTTCATCCGCATTTTTACCAAAATAACCATGCGAAGCTACGTGTACGATAGAAAATTGTCCGCTATTTATGGAATCTTTAAGCTCGTTAGCCGTAAATGTCTGATTCTGTATTGTGTTATTAGCCACGGTTTTTTGTAATGATTTAATTTCATCATTAACACCCGGCAAACTAAGTTGCTCAACTAATTCAGCTCGGGTTAATTTAACCGGTGCGGAACTACTACTCACCTCTCTACTTACACTTCCTACATTAGCATTACGATTTAATAACTCATCAATTGATGGGCCATCCGGTTTACTAAGAGCCGCAATTAAAGCTTCTGGCTTTTTATAGGCTTGAGCCGCCACTTTATTTTTTAGATTTAAGCCAGGCAACGTGACAATCGTATAATCCTCTACTAAGAAACGCTTACCATTTAAAAGAGCCGATATAGGTAACTGTCTTAACGTTGCGTCAGGGATATAAACTAAAGTGTTAATGCCTTTTGCTTTAAGACTTGCATCATAAGATTTAAATAACCATTCATATAAATTACGCGCCAAAGTACGATAATTACCTTGCCCTGCTCTTAAGTTCTGGGTCATTTCTGTAGCTGCATCATTCACTTCTGTCGCAGATACTTTAAAAGTTTTTTGCTCAATTAATTTGCTATTACCCTCTTTATAAAGCACCTCAACTCGATCAGGTAAAATAATCGGATAAATAATAGCTGCACCCGGAAGACTAACATTCTTTAAATTAGTTGAAGTTTCTTCATCAATTAAACAACGATCTTTAAAAAACTCCTCAAGATCTGATTGCTTAATATTTTCCATCGCGTCAATTGCTTCATTCAATAACTTTTGTTTAATAACACTGTTAGACGTTTTAGATGCTTGTAACAATAAATGATCTGTTAAGCCGCGATAAATAGGATCAACTATTTGCTTAATAGAAGATTGACCATTATGTAAAGTAGTTGGTAAAACGTACCTAATATCAGCTAAATGTTTAACGGCCCGTTTATAAGCTTTTAAAGAGTCATCCACTAAACCACTACCCTGAAAGGCTTTAGCACTTTGTAATTCCCATTGCATTGCTAAATCAGTCGCATTAATTGATTGTGCATCCAATAGCGCTTTATCAAACCACACTAAAGCATCTTGATTACGCTGTTGTTGGGCGTAAAGTTGACCCAAATAACCTTCTGCTTGCGACTTTAACCTGACCTGTTTACCGGCCTCAGCAAAAACGTATGCATCATTTAATGTTTGATATGTCGTTGTTAACCACTGAGCTTTTTCAGAGTCTTTTAAGGTTTCTGATGGTAATGCTAATAATTGCTCACCGACGTTTAGCAACAATTTAATTTTTAAATTTTGATTATTAAGTTTTAACAGCTCAAGTCTGAGTGCTGCCAACTGATTAATATGATTACAAGCATCTGCCTCTAAAGCCACTTTATTGACTTGAATACCTGCAATTAAATCTTCATTTTTAGCGAGTTCCGCATTTTTTAATGCTTGATTAAAACTTAATAAAGCCTTGCTCGGACTATTATTACCAACATACAAAGTACCTAAATAATCATCAATTAGAGCCGACAATCCTGGCGCTTTAAGCTCATTAGCTAAGACCAAACTTTGTTCTAAGATTGACTGAGCTTTAACTTCATCTCTCGCTAAATAATAGGTATAACCTAACGCAGCTCCCGCCATTGCTTGAGTTAACTTATCGCCAGACTTTTGTGCTTCTGTTAACACAGAGGTTAATTGATCTGTTGCTTGATCATAACTGCCGTTATCTCGATTAAGTTCTGCTTGAGCCAGTTTAGTTTTTAAATCTGTCGACTGCTCATCGGCTTTTACTTGATTAGCACATAAAGTTAACAAGGTCAGCGTACATACAGGTAATAATTTTTTCATGGTCATATCCCTCTTTAGAACGCTGTAAAGTTGACTTTAAAATGAATACCATTATCTTGGATGCTATTACCGCCCGAAGGAGGTTTAACACCTGCAATGTCATGTGCATAATAAAAATCAGTTGTAACATGACTATAATGCCAATTAAACCCAACACCCGTTGAATGCAAATATTCTGTATGTGGATTTCCGACTGCTACAGTGGCGTTATTCCAAGCTCCACCGTAATCCATAAAAGGCACTAAAAACAAGCTATGCTTAGGACCCGACTCACCACCAAAAATAGGGTAATGAAACTCTAAGCTACTACTAAAACCATTGTCCCGCACATAATAATTTTCTCTATAACCCCGTACCGTATTAACACCACCGACCGACATACGCTCCATAGGTAACAACGGTTTATCCGCTAATTGTACCGAACCTTTTAATACGATATTAGCGCCGTTATCCATTACCTTATGTAAATATTGCGATTGACCCAACCAACTAAAAAAATCTCCATTGGGTAAATCAGGCCCCTGAATAGTCGCACCAAATGCATTTACCCCTTTATTAAAAGTAGATCGCGCCACAAAAGCATTATTGGTACCTTGTTGCGTATATTGTTGCCACATCCTTATTACAGCAGCTTTAGTCGTACCTACACCAAAAGGTAAGCCTTCAGTAAAAGTAAAAGGAGTCCCTAAAAAGGTCGCATTACTTTCTTTAACTGATAGATTAACTCCCGCCGTAAAATTAATATCTAAACTACGATAAAACGGTTGAAATATGCCACCTTCATAAGCGATAGTATTTGATTTAATATTATTTTGAGGAATCTCAATTAAAGAAGAACTGGTGTTACTGTAACGAAATGTAGCGTGCGTGTCATAGGCTGTAAAAGGTATATCGATGCCGGTATTAACCCCTAATGAACCACCGGTTGCCATAAAATCAGCATCAATACGCTCACCAAAACCCGATAAATTATCAACCCAGCCACCCATTCTACCAGTATAACCACCCACTAAAGGTGTCGAATAATCATCAGTACCTGCATACAATTGATAAGGTCTCGCCCTTTTAACATCAACCGTTAATATACTTTCACCCGGATGCGCACCCGGACTTAACTTACCGTTAAGTTGTTCTATTAACGGATCTCTTAAAAGCAATTGATATCTATCTTGGAGTTTTTTTAAATTAAGTGGCGAACCAGCCCCCACTAATAAACGATCTTGCACATAATAATCACGTAAGCGCCCCATCCCTTCTAGGCGCACTTCTGTTAAATTACCTTCAATCACACTGATTTTTAACACACCACCTGCACTCGATTGACTAGGGATAACTGCGCCGGAATTAATATACCCAGCATCTACATAGAGAGCCGTTACTGCTGCTCTAATATCTTCTAAATCTCGAACACTGAGTGGTTTGTTTAAAAAGGGCGTTGCCAAGTTTTGTAACACAGCATCCGTAATAACCGTATTGCCGGTAAATTCAATTTTCTTAACCTTAATGCTACCTTCATTAGGTAATTTATTGGATCTTGGCGCAGGCGGTAACGTTATTGAATCTTTAGAATCTAGTGATTTAAACTTAGGTATATCCAAAGGCTTTCTACTGGGTAATGTAGAATCATTAAATGGATAACTCACATCTGCAACGGCAATGGGCGTAATAATAAAGGCCATTACCACAGATAAAGTTGTTAAACCAAGAGATAACGGTCGATGGTATTTTGAATATTTTATAAGCCCATTTTTAAATATTAAAGAATTTTTCATGTTATTTACACTCACCCACTTTATTTAAGCTGCCTAAATCAATGGACTTAGACGTATCAGAGGCAGGTGTTGTGTTAGCACCCTTAGTAGCAGAAGTTAATACCGAATAAGGAACTTGAGCACTAACACTCGGCATATAACTACTTAAACCCCTAGTATTAAGCGTGCTTTGAGATTGACCATCACAAGGGTTATTAGGCAGCTTAGGTAATTCATTTTTACTATTATTTACAGCCGCTATATCAACAATCATATTTGATAAGGAATTAGACTGTGGAATAACACCATTAACTTTAATATTCGATCCTGGAGCTGGTGCATCTAAAAAGTTCTGAATAGATAAAGATGAATAAGGCCCTACCGAAACATTTGTATAACCCAATTGACCTGTTTGTGTGACTATATCCTTCTCGTTATCTAAATACCCAACTATCGATGTACTCGATTTAATACCTGAAGGATCAAAGTTTAAGGTATAGCGAGACGTATTACTGGTTCCAATAGTTACTGGACCAACGTTGTTAATAACTGCCTCATGCATTTTGAAATAGCCTTGTAAATTAGCAGAATCTTTAGAATTGAAACTTAAATTGCTAGATGATGAACCGGTAATAACCTCTTTCGCCTTATTATTGTAAGGCGTGGACGAAACTGCACTACCATCTAAATAAACTGTTTGAGCATTAATTGTGGTATCACCAGTGTTTTTCAGGCTTATTACTCCACCGTCTGATACATTAAGGGCAAAATCAGTCGGATTTGTCGGAGCGTTATGATAAGAAGAATTTGCACCCGCTGTATAAAGGGTTCGCGCATCCGCCGTGATCGTTAATTTTGCAGCTTGACTACTGGTTGATATTTTAGATCCTGCACCTGTAATACTAATCTTGCCGCCATTAACCCCATTTAAATCTGGAAGATTTGTAACTGGGTCGGTAGAAACAGGTTTACTTATATTAGCAGTAATCGTTAAATCACCAGAGCCTGCTGCTTTCTCAATAATACCGCCATTCTTTACTACGATATTACCGCCCTTTCCTGATAAGCCAGTTCCAGTAGCATCACTTCCCGATTCAATACTGGCATTGCTACCTGTGTTATTCGCACTGATCCTTGAATTCGCGCCTTGCACCGTTAAATCAGTGCCCGCTAAGGCTTCAAAGATATTGCCGTTTGTGGCTTTGATTACGCCTGCATCGTTTGCAGTACCACTGCTATTACCC
>CAIMEB010000165.1 GCA_903839855.1 uncultured Methylococcaceae bacterium | reverse complement strand
GGCGCATTATCAATTTGATCAAATGCTTTTACTGCACCGCCATGCAATTTAGCCATCACTGTGGTCAATGCCGCAGTTAATGTGGTTTTGCCGTGATCAACGTGACCAATTGTGCCTACGTTTACGTGGGGCTTACTACGTGAAAATTTTTCTTTAGCCATGAGTTAATACCTTTATATTTTTCAATTTTATGAAGATTTTTTAATGATAGCCTCTGCAATATGCGAAGGCGTTTCATTGTATTTTTCAAACTGCATACTGTACGTAGCTCGCCCCTGTGTTGCCGAACGCAAATCAGTCGAATATCCGAACATTTCCGATAACGGCACTTCGCAGCTAAGTGCTTTACCAGAAGGCGTATCATGCATACCTAAAATTATGCCACGTCGCCTATTTATATCGCCAACAACATCACCCATATAATCTTCAGGCGTAGCAATTTCTACTTTCATTATTGGTTCTAACAAAACTGGATCAGCATTTCTTGCAGCTTCTCTGAAGCACATAGAACCAGCAATCTTGAAAGCCATTTCATTTGAATCTACATCATGATACGAGCCATCGAATATAGATACTTTAATATCCAACATAGGATACCCAGCAAGCACTCCGCACTTAAGCTGTTCTTGAACACCCTTATCTACAGCTGGAATAAATTCTTTTGGAACCACTCCACCAATTATCTCGTTTACAAATTCATACCCCGAGCCAACATCTTGCGGCTCAACCCGCAACCATACGTGACCATATTGACCACGCCCACCGGATTGCCTTATAAACTTGCCTTCTTGTTCAACAGACTTACGAATAGTCTCTCTATAGGCCACCTGCGGCGCACCAACATTTGCATCGACATTGAACTCCCTTTTCATTCTATCGACAATAATTTCCAAATGAAGCTCGCCCATACCAGAAATAATAACCTGACCGCTTTCTTCGTCCGTATGCACTCTAAATGAAGGATCTTCCTGAGCCAACTTCCCTAGAGCAACCCCCATCTTCTCCTGATCAGCTTTTGTTCTTGGCTCTACCGCAACAGAAATTACCGGCTCAGGAAACTGCATACGCTCAAGTATTATTACATTGGATTGATCACACAAAGTGTCCCCAGTAGTTACATCCTTTAACCCTATTACAGCAGCAATATCTCCAGCACACACTTCCTTAACTTCTTCGCGACTATTTGCATGCATTTGAACAATACGCCCAATCCGCTCCCTTTTCTTTTTTACCGAGTTAAAGACAACCTCTCCAGAATTTAAGACTCCAGAATAAACCCTAAAAAATGACAGAGTTCCAACAAATGGATCTGTTGCAATTTTAAAAACAAGCGCAGAAAATGGTTCACTGTCTGAAGAATGCCGCTCTACTTCAGTTTCCTCGTCCTCAAGCAACCCCCTTATAGATAAAACATCGGTTGGAGCTGGCATATATTCGACAATCCCGTCTAGTACTGCCTGAACACCTTTATTCTTAAAAGCAGACCCGCAAAAAGCAGGTACAATTTTATTCTCTATGCACTGCAGACGTATGCCATATTTTATTTCTTCATTTTCCAACACCCCTTCCATGAGATACTTTTCTGTTAATTCTTCACTTGCTTCTGCCGCTGCCTCAATTATTAACTCTCTCCACTGTCCGGCAGAGACCACCATCTCCTCTGGTATTTCTTCTTCCACAAAGGTTGTCCCTAATGTTTCTTCGCACCAGTAGATCGCTTTCATTTTAACAAGGTCAACAACCCCAGTAAAACGTTCTTCATAGCCAATTGGCAATTGCATAGGCACAGCTTTAGCACCTAGGCGTTCCTCTATTTGCCGAATAACTCTTAGAAAATCGGCTCCTGTTCGATCCATCTTATTAACAAACACCAATCGCGGAACCTTGTACTTATCGGCTTGACGCCATACGGTTTCCGACTGAGGCTCCACACCACCTACAGCACAAAAAACTGCGCAAGCCCCATCCAGAACACGCAAAGAGCGCTCTACTTCAATGGTAAAATCAACATGCCCAGGCGTATCAATTATGTTGATTCTATGAACAGGATATTGTTTCTCCATGCCATTCCAGAAGCATGTCGTCGCAGCAGAGGTTATAGTAATGCCTCTTTCCTGCTCCTGAACCATCCAATCCATTGTTGCCGCACCATCATGCACCTCACCTAATTTATGAGACACACCGGTGTAATACAAAATTCTTTCAGTAGTTGTAGTCTTACCCGCATCAATATGTGCCATGATGCCAATATTACGATACCGTTCAATTGGTGTTTTACGCACGATATTTCAAAAGCCTAAAGCTAAAAACAAAAACTACCAGCGATAATGAGAGAATGCTTTATTTGCTTCAGCCATTCTATGAGTATCTTCACGTTTTTTAGCTGCTGAACCTCTACTTTCAAACGCATCCAATAACTCACCGGCTAACTTAGACGACATATTCCTTTCATTTCTTTTTCTTGAGGCATCAATCAACCAACGCATAGCCAGCGCCATACGACGAGATGGACGAACCTCAACTGGCACCTGATAAGTTGCACCACCAACCCGACGAGACTTAACCTCAACTCTTGGTTGAACATTATCCAACGCTTTAGACAAAACATCCAACGGCTCTCCATGACCTTTACTTTCAATCACATCCAAGGCACCGTAAACAATTCCTTCAGCAATTGATTTCTTGCCGCTTTCCATTATCATATTCATAAATTTAGTTAACATGATACTGCCAAATCTTGGATCTGGAATTATTTCTCTTTTTGTAGCAACTCTTCTTCTAGACATTTATCACCAACTCAGATATTAGCTTTTAGGTCGTTTCGTTCCATATTTGGATCGACCACACTTTCTATTGTTTACACCAGAAGCATCCAAACTTCCACGAACAACGTGATATCTTACACCGGGCAAATCCTTAACCCTACCACCCCTAATCAAAACCACGGAATGCTCCTGAAGATTATGACCTTCACCACCAATATAACTACTCACCTCAGAACCATTGGTTAATCTAACCCTTGCTACCTTACGTAAAGCTGAGTTTGGTTTTTTAGGGGTGGTAGTATACACACGAGTACAAACACCTCTACGTTGAGGGCATGCCTCCAACGCTGGAACATTACTTTTTTCTACTTTTTTAGCGCGTGGCTTTCGAACTAATTGGTTGATCGTGGCCATATCTTTGTTTACTCCGATATACAATTTAACTGTCAGATAATAAATCAACCATCATAAGATATTGATTAATTTGTTTTGAATCTGACCTAAGCACGTAAGCTTATGTGAGCAGAGCATAATACTTGTTAATACGTCATAGGTCAAGTCCATTTTCTTTATTTACTCACTACTTATAAATTCAATGCTTGCTTAAGTGCTTCTTCAACATCACCTGCGTCAACTGTAGGAATCACATCGTTTTCATTTGACTGTTGATGAACAAAACGGTTTTTTCTATTTTCATGATAAGCTAAACCGGTTCCTGCTGGAATCAATCTTCCCACGATAACATTTTCTTTTAAACCCTGAAGACCATCACTTAATCCACGAACGGCCGCATCAGTCAACACTCGTGTTGTTTCTTGAAATGACGCCGCCGATATAAATGATTCAGTAGCTAATGAGGCCTTAGTAATCCCAAGCAAAATTGACTCATAACTTGCAGGGATTTTACCTTCGGACTCTACCTTATCATTCTCTACCCTCATGGCCGCTCTTTCGACTTGCTCACCCTTCAAGAAAGTTGTATCGCCTGCAGCAGTAATCTCAACTTTTCTTAGCATTTGGCGAATGATTGCCTCAATATGCTTATCGTTGATTTTCACACCCTGCAATCTATATACATCCTGTATTTCTTTAACCAAATAATTTGCCAATTCCTCAATACCTCTCAAGCGCAGAATATCATGAGGAGTTAACTCTCCCTCAGCAATTGTTTCTCCCTTTTCTACATACTCACCTTCAAACACCGTAATGTGTCGCCACTTTGGAATCAATGTTTCGACTTGTTCACCAGCACCATCTGTAATAATAACTCGCTGTTTTCCTTTAGTTTCTTTCCCAAAAGAAATAGTACCGCTTGTCTCGGCAAGAATTGCAGGATCCTTTGTCTTTCTTGCTTCAAACAAATCAGCAACACGGGGTAGACCACCCGTAATATCACGAGTCTTACTAGATTCTTGAGGTATTCTAGCTAGAACATCACCAACTCTTACTTCTCCGCCATCTTTTATACCGGCAATCGCTCCAGCAGGTAGAAAATATTGCGCAGGAATGTCAGTACCAGGCAAATGAATGGTATTACCATCGGCATCTAAAAGCTTAACCATTGGTCTCAACTCTTTACCCGCAGAACCACGTTGCTTTGGATCAGTTACAACCAACGAGCTTAAACCTGTAACCTCATCGGATTGTTTCTGAACAGTGATACCATCAAGAAAATCTTTTAATTCTACAATACCATCTACTTCTGTAATTACTGGATGCGTATGAGGATCCCAAGTTACAATTATGTCGCCGGCAAGAATTTTAGATCCTTCCTGGACAGACAAAACTGCACCATAAGGTATTTTATAACGCTCTCTCTCACGACCATAATCATCCACAACACCCACTTCGCCTGATCTTGATACCGCAACCAGTTTACCTTCACGGTTTAGCACAGATTTAAGGTTATTTAATCTAACTGTTCCAGCTGATTTAACTTGTACATTACTTATTGCAGCCGATCTTGAGGCCGCTCCACCAATATGGAATGTACGCATTGTTAACTGAGTTCCCGGCTCACCGATTGATTGTGCCGCTATTACACCAACAGCCTCACCAATATTAACCAGATGTCCTCGCCCTAAATCACGTCCGTAGCAAGCAGCACAAACACCATGTCTGTTCTCACAAGTAATAATGGATCTAACCATTACTTGATCAACACTTTGCTCATCTAGAATAGAAACCCAATATTCATCCAGCAACGTTTTGGCAGGAACGATAATATTTTCACCAGACGCATCTAATATATCATTAGCCGCAACGCGCCCTAATACGCGCTCAGATAGCGGCTCAACAACATCCCCTCCTTCAATAATAGGGGTCATAATAAGGCCATTTGAGGTTCCGCAATCATTGCCCGTAATAACTAAATCTTGAGCAACATCAACCAATCTACGCGTCAAATAACCCGAGTTTGCTGTTTTAAGAGCCGTATCCGCAAGCCCTTTTCTCGCGCCATGCGTTGAAATAAAGTACTGAAGAACGTCAAGACCCTCACGGAAATTTGCTGTAATAGGGGTTTCGATAATTGAACCATCAGGCTTAGCCATCAAGCCTCTCATGCCTGCCAATTGACGAATTTGAGCAGCCGAACCCCTCGCCCCAGACTCCGCCATCATAAAAATTGAATTAAATGATTTCTGCTTAACCGCATCCCCGTTCGCATCAATAACAGTTTCTTCACCCAAGCCATCCATCATCACTTTAGCTACTTGATCATTTGCATGCGACCAGATATCAACTACTTTATTATAGCGCTCCCCATCGGTAACTAACCCAGAAGCATATTGAGTTTGAATTTCATTAACTTCTCTATCAGCTGCGTTAATAATATCTACCTTTTTAGCTGGGATTGCCATATCTTCAATACCAAAAGACACACCCGAAATTGTTGCATATCTAAAACCTAAATACATTAACTGATCAGCTAAAACAACGGTATCTTTATTACCTAAGTGCCTGTAACTATAATTAATTAATCTGGATATATTTTTTTTTGTCATATCACAATTAACCAACTCATACGGCATCCGCTCAGGAACAACTTCCCAAATTAATGCTCTACCGACTGTTGTCTCAACTCTATGAGTTTTATCTTCAAGTTCACCTTGAGTATTTACTATTTTTTCAGTGATTCGCAATTGAATTTTAGACTGTAATTCAACTGATTTAGCCATTAGCGCTTTATGGATTTCTCCTACACTACCGAAAATATTTCCATCACCTTTAGCGTTGATTTTTTCACGACTAATATAATACAAGCCTAGTACCACATCCTGAGATGGATTGATAACAGGCTCACCATTTGCAGGTGATAATATATTATTAGTTGCCATCATCAACGTTCTAGCTTCTAACTGTGCTTCAATAGACAGCGGTATGTGAACGGCCATCTGATCGCCGTCAAAATCCGCATTGAACGCACTACATACTAGTGGATGTAGTTGAATTGCCTTACCTTCTATCAGGGTTGGCTCAAATGCCTGGATACCTAATCTATGTAGAGTTGGAGCGCGATTTAATAGAATCGGATGCTCACGAATAACTTCTTCAAGAATATCCCAAACCTCGGGTCCTTCTCTCTCAACCATCTTCTTTGCCGCTTTTATGGTTGTAGCTAATCCCCTTAACTGCAATTTGCTAAAAATAAATGGCTTGAACAACTCTAATGCCATTTTTTTAGGTAAACCACATTGATGCAATCTCAATGTTGGCCCCACCACAATCACTGATCGACCAGAATAATCAACTCTTTTGCCAAGCAAATTCTGACGGAATCGACCTTGCTTACCCTTGATCATATCCGCAAGCGACTTAAGCGGTCTTCTGTTAGTACCTGTTATAGCCCTACCACGACGCCCATTATCCAGCAGTGCATCAACAGATTCCTGAAGCATGCGTTTTTCATTTCTAACAATAATATCGGGCGCATTAAGATCTAACAGCCGATTTAATCGATTATTTCTGTTAATCACTCGACGGTATAAATCATTTAAATCTGATGTTGCAAAACGCCCACCATCTAACGGTACTAAAGGTCTCAACTCAGGCGGCAAAACGGGGAGAACTTTAAGTATCATCCACTCTGGACGATTCTTTGAACTCAACAAAGCATCCATTACCTTAAGACGTTTTGAATATTTCTTTATTTTTGTCTCAGAACTGGTTGAATTAATTTCCTCACGTAATATTTCAACCTGTTCTTTTAAGTCAATCGCTTTCAAAAGATCATAGATAGCTTCCGCACCCATCTTGGCTATGAAATCATCTCCATGCATATCTACAGCGTCTAAATACTCATCATCTGTCAGCAACTGACCTTTTTCTAACGGTGTCATTCCTGGGTCTAATATAACGAATGATTCGAAATACAAGACTCGCTCAATCTCACGCAAGGTCATATCCAGTAACAATGCTATTCTGGATGGCAATGACTTTAAAAACCAAATATGTGCAACAGGACTTGCTAAATCTATGTGTCCCATACGCTCACGGCGTACTTTAGATAAAGTTACCTCTACACCGCATTTCTCACAAATTACTCCACGATGCTTAAGCCTTTTGTACTTCCCGCAAAGACATTCATAGTCACTAACAGGACCAAATATCTTAGCGCAAAAAAGCCCGTCTCTCTCTGGCTTAAAAGTGCGATAATTAATCGTTTCAGGTTTTTTTACCTCGCCATATGACCAAGAACGTATCATATCTGGTGAAGCCAAACCGATACTGATTCCATCAAAATCATCTGCGCGACCTTGACGTTTTAAAAAATTCATTAGATCTTTCAAGAGCTTATCCTCTTTAAATAGTTTCTGGCATTGTCCAGAACAGACTTAGACACATGCTTGTATCTCTTTACTCTGCAAATATAGGTAGATACCTTAAATATACAGCGGCTTTTTGGCACAGAGATTATCAAATATAAATGTCGCCAGGCGACATTTATATTCTGCATTCTTATTCTCGCTGCAATTCTATATTTACTGCCAATGAACGAATTTCTTTAATTAAAACATTAAATGATTCAGGCATTCCTGCTTCCATTTTATGATCGCCATCGACTATATTTTTATACATTCTTGTTCTACCGGTCACGTCATCCGATTTAACAGTAAGCATTTCTTGCAAGGTATAAGCCGCACCATAAGCTTCTAGCGCCCATACTTCCATCTCTCCAAATCGTTGACCACCAAACTGGGCTTTTCCACCTAAGGGCTGTTGTGTTACCAAGCTATATGGGCCCGTTGACCTCGCATGCATCTTATCATCAACCAGATGATTCAACTTTAGCATGTACATATAACCGACGGTTACCTCTCTCTCAAATGGCTCCCCTGTCAAACCATCATATAGCGTAATTTGACCATGCTCAGGCAAATCGGCTAATTTCAGCATAGTACGAATTTCTTCTTCACTTGCTCCATCGAATACTGGCGTAGCCATAGGAACGCCACTCACGAGATTGTTCGCCATTTCAAGAATTTCTTGATCTGTAAATGAGTCCAAATCTTCTTTGCGGCCGCTGCTATTGTAGATTTTATCGAGGTACTCTCTAATAGCCGTTACTTTTTCCTTTTCTAATTCATACTTAGCTTCAAGCATCTTACCAATCTTTATACCCAAGCCTTTTGCAGCCCATCCTAAGTGCGTTTCCAAAACCTGACCCACATTCATACGCGAAGGAACACCCAAAGGGTTTAAAACGATATCAACTGGATTGCCATCGGCGGTATAAGGCATATCTTCAATAGGCCTAATCATCGAAATAACACCTTTATTTCCATGTCGACCTGCCATTTTATCACCGGGCTGAATACGACGCTTAACAGCCAAGTAGACCTTGACCATTTTCAGCACTCCGGGAGCCAAATCATCGCCCATTGTGATCTTTTTACGTTTGATTTCGAATTTCTCGTCAAAATCTTTACGCTGCTGCTCAACCTGACTAATTACAGCCTCCAACTGAAGATTGATAGCTTCATCTTTCATCTTTATCTTTAGCCATTCAGAATGTCTTAGGCTATTCAGATATTCCTGGGTGATTAACTCCCCGGCCTTTTGTCCACCAGGACCTGACTGTGCAATTTTTCCTACGAGCAGCCTAGCAACACGAGCAAAAATATCCTCTTCAAGAATCTTTAATTGATCATCAAGATCCTTTCTATACCGTTTAATTTCTTCCTGTTCAATATCCAGGGCTCGCTGATCTTTCTTTACCCCATCACGAGTGAAAACCTGAACATCGATAACTGTACCTTCAATACTGCCAGGCACTCGTAATGAGGTATCTTTAACATCTGCAGCCTTTTCACCAAAAATTGCACGTAGTAATTTTTCTTCTGGTGTTAACTGAGTTTCACCCTTAGGTGTGACCTTACCCACCAGAATATCACCACCTTTTACTTCTGCTCCAACATAAACAATACCGGACGCATCTAGTTTCGACAGCGCTTCTTCACTAACATTAGGAATATCTGCTGTAATTTCTTCAGGACTATGTTTTGTATCCCGCGCTACACAAGTCTTCTCTTCAATATGAATGGTAGTAAAACGATCTTCTTTTACTACTCGCTCTGATACAAGAATTGAGTCTTCAAAGTTATATCCATTCCACGGCATAAAAGCGACCAGCATGTTTTGACCTAATGCTAATTCACCCATGTCTGTAGATGGACCATCAGCCAAAATATCACCTGCACTGACTATATCACCTGGCTTGACAAGCGGTTTTTGATTAATACAAGTGTTCTGATTTGAACGCGTGTATTTTGTCAAATTGTAAATATCAACGCCAGGAGCACCCGTTTCTGTTTCTGTATCATTAACACGAACAACTATTCTAGCTGCATCTACTGCTTCGATACTACCTCCACGACCTGCCACAACCGATACACCAGAGTCTTTAGCAACAATACGCTCCATACCAGTTCCAACTAAAGGCTTCTCTGCTCTCAATGTTGGCACAGCTTGACGCTGCATGTTTGAACCCATAAGCGCCCGATTTGCGTCATCGTGTTCAAGGAACGGAATTATCGAGGCTGCTACAGACACAATTTGCTTGGATGAAACATCCATATACTGAACAGTATCCGACATCGCTAATGCAAACTCATCTTTATGGCGACAAGATACTAATCCATCGACAAGCTTACCATTTTCATCAACAGCAACACTCGCCTGAGCAATGACGAACTCACCTTCTTCTATCGCTGAAAGATAATCAACCTGATCAGTCACTACCCCATTAATCACTTTTCTATACGGCGTCTCAAGAAAACCATATCCGTTAGTGCGTGCGTAAACCGATAGTGAATTTATCAACCCAATATTTGGACCTTCAGGTGTCTCAATTGGGCAAACACGCCCGTAATGAGTTGCATGAACATCCCGAACTTCAAAGCCTGCCCTTTCTCTGGCTAAACCACCAGGACCTAAAGCAGATACTCTGCGCTTATGGGTTACTTGTGATAATGGGTTATTTTGATCCATAAACTGAGACAATTGACTGGATCCAAAAAATTCTTTTACTGCAGCCGAAACTGGCTTGGCATTTATAATTTCTTGAGGCATTAACCCTTCTGAGTCTGCTAAAGTTAACCGCTCTTTAACTGCACGCTCTACTCGGACTAAACCTACTCTAAATTGGTTCTCAATCATTTCACCAACTGAGCGTACACGTCTGTTACCTAGATGGTCAATATCATCAACAGTTCCATTTCCGTTACGAATTGATATTAACTCTTTTACAACATCAATAATATCTTCTTTAGTTAATGTTCCAGAGCCTGTCGACTCTTCACGCCCCAATCGGCGATTAAATTTCATTCTGCCTACTGTTGATAAGTCATATCTATCATCAGTAAAAAATAAATTTTGAAAAAGATTTTCTGCGGACTCTTTTGTTGGAGGTTCACCAGGTCGCATCATTCGATAAATTTCGACAAGCGCCTCTAATGCATTAGTGGTTGTATCTAACCGCATTGCATTACTGATATATGCACCATTATCTAAATCATTTACAAATAATGTATTGACCTCAGTAATACCGCTTTCTACACATCTTTCTATCAAAGCCTGAGTCAATTCATCATTTACATTTGCAACCAACTCCCCCGTACTCTGGTCAATCAAATTGTGCCCTAGAATTTTACCAACCAAATACTCTCTGGGTACTTCAACCTGGCTCAACTCTGCTTTATTCATTTCCCTGATATGTTTGGCAGTGATACGTCGACCTTCTTCTACCAATACCTGTCCATTGTGCTTAATATCGAATGCTGAAATCTCTCCACGCATTCTCTCGGGTACTATGTGAAATAAACATTTTTCAGCACTTAAAGTAAACTTGTTGGTTTCGAAGAAAATATTAATCATTTCTTCGTTATCGTACCCCAAAGCTCTAAGTAGTATAGTTGCTGGAATCTTTCTACGACGGTCAATCCGTACATAGACGCAATCTTTGTGATCAAACTCAAAATCAAGCCACGACCCTCTATAAGGGATAACCCGAGCATTAAATAAAAGCTTACCAGAAGAATGGGTTTTACCTTTATCATGATCAAAAAACACACCTGGAGACCGATGTAACTGAGAAACAATGACACGTTCCGTACCATTTATTACAAAAGTTCCGTTATCAGTCATTAAGGGCAATTCACCCATATAAACTTCTTGTTCACGTATGTCTTTTACTATTTTAGTATTTGCAGATGCCTCCTTATCATAAATAACCAAACGCACTAAAACACGTAATGGAGCAGCATAGGTCGCACCCCGCTGCTGACATTCTCTTACATCGAATGTTGGCTCACCCAATCTATATCTAACGTATTCCAGCACAGCGTAACCCGAGTGGCTTTCAATAGGAAACACACTAGAAAATGCTGCGTGCAATCCTATCCCAGCACGCTTATCAGGCGAAACGCCCAATTGTAAAAAACTTGCATATGAATTTATTTGAGTTGCTAAAAGATAGGGAACCTCAAGTACTTCTGTACTTTTCCCAAAGTTGTTTCGAATACGCTTTTTTTCGGTAAAAGAGTAGGACATATCGCTTCCAAACCTTTTCGTCATGAATTATTTCACTGTGTATTAGTTACAAACAGTAAAAGGCCGATGACATTAGTCATCAGCCATACTTTAAATAGAGGCGTAAATTCTACGCCTCTTTTGTTTTGCCAAAATTATAATTACTTAATTTCGACAGTTGCGCCTGCCTCAGTGAGCTGTTTTTTAATCTCTTCTGCTTCTGCTTTAGGAATACCTTCTTTAAGAACTGTTGGCACGCCTTCAACTGCGTCCTTCGCTTCTTTTAACCCTAATCCAGTAATGCCACGCACTGTTTTAATTACAGAAACTTTATTTTCGCCGAATGATGTTAAAATTACATCAAATTCAGTTTGTTCCTCAACAACTGCAGCCGTAGCTACAGGTGCAGCGGCCACAGCAGCCGCTGCAGAAACGCCGAATTTTTCTTCGAATGCTGAAATTAAATCAACAATCTCTAGAACGGTCATGTTTCCAACCGCTTCCAAGATATCGGCTTGTGAAATTGCCATTGTGTATTCCTCTAAAATAATTTGTTTTAAACTAAGTAATATAGCTCGTGCTTATGCAGCTTCTTGCTTTTGCTCTTTGAGTGCGGCCAAAGTACGGGCAAGCTTTTCTACTGGAGCTTTTATAACTGACATTAACATACTGATACCTTGATCGCGTGTCGGCAGACTTGCCAGCCTTGCTAATTCCGATCCATCATAGGCTTGACCACCGATAGCGACAATCTTGGTAATTAATTTATCATGCGTTTTAGCAAAATCACTTATCAAGCGCCCTGCAGACCCAGGATCATCCATTGAAAAAGCAATCAACAATGGGCCAACCAGGCCACCTTGCATGCATTCAAATTCGGTTCCTGAAACAGCTCTTTTCGCTAATGTATTTTTTACAACGCGAAGATAAACGCCTGTCTCCCTTGCCGTTTTACGCAACACAGTCAAGTCCGTTACCGATAATCCGCGATATTCCGCAGCAACAGCTGAGTGTGCTTTTGCGGCGTATTGAGCTACTTCTTCTACGACAGCTTTTTTGCCATCTAAATTTAGTGCCACAGCTTAGCTCCATTATTCTGGATATTTATCCAGTTTTATTAAACACATTCTTACGAATGCCCCTTATACGGCTTAATTCACCTTTATCAGGCTTTATTTTCCGCCTACGCAGGTTAATTAAGTTTTTCAACCCCTGCGGTCTTTGACGGTTACCGCCGTTAAACGGCAACCCAAAGTATTTTGTTAGTTTGCAATACTACTTGCATCTAACCATAAACCAGGCCCCATTGTTGAAGACAGGGTTATTTTTTTAATATAAACACCTTTTGCAGCGGTCGGCTTTGCCTTGCGCAAATCTGATAATAAAGCTTCCAAGTTTCCTTGAATAGCAGACGATTCAAAAGCAACCTTTCCAAGTGTACAATGAATGATACCGCCCTTATCTGTTCTGTATCGAACCTGACCAGATTTAGCATTTTTTACTGCTGTTGCAACGTCAGTTGTTACAGTACCTACTTTAGGGTTAGGCATCAAACCTCTTGGGCCCAATATTTGACCTAGTTGACCTACTACTCTCATAGCATCTGGAGAAGCAATAACAACATCAAAATTTAGCTCACCTTTTTTTACCAAGTCACCTAGATCATCCATACCGACAATATCTGCACCTGCTGCTAAAGCCGCATCTGCATTAGACCCTTGTGTAAAAACTGCTACGCGCACAGTTTTTCCAGTACCATTTGGTAGTACAGTAGCCCCACGAACATTTTGATCTGACTTTCTTGGATCTACACCCAAATTGACGCTGACATCAATAGCTTCATTAAATTTTGAAGTGCTTAGTTCTTTTAGAATTTGAACAGCTTCAGTAATTGAATATTGCTTAGTTCTATCGACTTTACTTTTAACTAATTTTGCTTTTTTTGATAACTTAGCCATTATAATCCCTCCACGTTCAGGCCCATGCTTCTCGCACTTCCTGCAATTGTTTTAATTGCTGCATCCAAATTGGCAGCATTCAAATCTTCCATTTTTGTTTTAGCAATTTCTTCAAGCTGAGCTAAAGTAACAGTACCTACTTTTTTTGTGTTAGGATTACTACTACCGCTTTTTATACCAACTGCTTTTTTCAACAAAATTGATGCAGGAGGTGTTTTAGTTATAAAAGTAAAGCTACGATCACTATAAACTGTGATGACAACTGGCAGAGGCAATCCTTTTTCAACATCCTGGGTTTTAGCATTAAAAGCCTTACAAAACTCCATAATGTTTACACCACGCTGACCTAATGCCGGCCCTACTGGTGGACTTGGATTTGCTTCACCTGCTTTCACCTGTAGCTTTACGTAAGCGGTTATTTTTTTAGCCATTTTTCGCTCCAAATTGGGTTCAATCGCTTTTCAGCTCCCCGTAGACACAAAAATCCCTGCCTTGGAAAGACAGAGATTCGTTTATTACTTAGACCTTGCAGTAACTATTCACTATTCCCTACTAGTTTTTTTCAACCTCGCCAAATGCTAACTCGACTGATGTCGATCTTCCAAAGATAAGCACAGAAATCTTTAATTTGTTTTTTTCGTAATTAACCTCTTCAACAACGCCATTAAAATCCTTAAACGGGCCGTTAATTACTCTAATGACTTCACCAACCTCAAAAAGAACTTTAGGCCTTGGTTTGTTGACTCCTTCTTCAACTCGATTAAGGATAGACATCGCTTCCTTTTCAGAAATTGGTGCTGGTCTATCTGAAGTCCCGCCTATAAAACCCAAAACTCTCGGAACATCTTTAACTAAATGCCAAGTCTCATCGGTCAACTCCATTTGCACCAGCACATAGCCAGGAAAAAACTTTCTTTCACTTTTCCGCTGCTGACCCATACGCATTTCAACTATTTCTTCTGCAGGAACCAAGATCTTCCCAAAATACTGATCAAGCCCATCTCTTTTAATTCTCTCCTCTAGAGATTGCTTAACTTTATTTTCAAAGTTTGAATAGGCGTGTACAACATACCAGCGTAAAGCCATAACTTTAACCACCTTGACCAGTTAAATAACGCACCCCCCAAAAAAGGAACATATCAAGAAACCACAATATTAAGCCCACTATAAAAACCATAGCAAATACTAATAACGTCGTTCTCATTGTTTCATCTCGTGTCGGCCAGACCACTTTTCTTACTTCTTGACGAGATTCGGAGGCAAAAGCTAACACTATCTTTCCATATTCAGTTGTTAAAACCAAACCAAGAGCAATCGATATAGCAGCAAGAAGCCCGATTACTCTATACAAAACCCTTACCTCTTTAAAATATGCGTGATCTGCAGAAAAATAGTAGAATGCCGCAACACCAGCAATCACAAGTACTATAGAAAAAACTTGCTTGACAATATCAATAACTGATACGGATGACTCTGCTTGAGTATTCATGTGTTAATTATTATTATAGAAATATTTAGTTGTTTAGTCTGACTGGCAGGCCAGGAGGGGCTCGAACCCCCAACCAGCGGTTTTGGAGACCGCCATTCTACCAATTGAACTACTGACCTATTCAGACAAAACTTACAGAACTTGCTATTTTATACCAACTTGAAATATTATTCAAGTATTGATGCAACAACACCCGCACCGACTGTACGACCACCTTCGCGAATCGCAAAACGCAAGCCATCTTCCATAGCAATCGGTGAAATCAATTTTACTTTTACAGAAATATTATCGCCCGGCATTACCATTTCCACACCTTCTGGCAAATCTACCGCACCTGTTACGTCAGTCGTTCTAAAATAAAACTGCGGGCGGTAGCCGTTAAAGAACGGCGTATGACGACCCCCTTCTTCTTTTGACAAAATATATATTTCTGCGTTGAAATGTGAGTGCGGCTTAATTGTGTTTTTATGAGCTAACACCTGCCCACGCTCCACATCATCTCTTTTTGTACCTCTTAACAGCAACCCAACGTTGTCACCCGCTTCGCCTTGATCCAGCAACTTACGGAACATTTCAACGCCCGTTACCGTTGTCGATACGGTGGGTCGAATACCGACTATTTCAACTTCCTGACCAACTTTAATAATACCGCGTTCGATACGACCGGTTACTACTGTACCTCGACCTGAGATTGAAAATACATCTTCAATAGGCATCAAGAATGCTCCATCAACTGCTCTCTCTGGTAACGGGATATAACTATCCAACGCTTCAACCAATCTAACCACTGACGGCATACCAATATCACTTTCATCACCTTGCAATGCTAGCAAGGCTGAGCCTCTTACGATTGGCGTATCATCACCTGGAAATTCATACATATCCAGCAACTCTCTAAGCTCCATCTCAACCAGCTCGATCAACTCTTCGTCGTCAACCATGTCCGCCTTATTCAAAAACACAACGACATAGGGCACACCTACCTGTCTTGATAATAGAATGTGCTCTCTGGTTTGTGGCATCGGACCATCTGCAGCTGAACAGACTAAAATTGCTCCGTCCATTTGTGCTGCACCGGTGATCATGTTCTTTACATAATCAGCATGACCTGGACAATCTACGTGAGCGTAGTGACGTATTTCTGATTCATATTCAACATGCGATGTTGCAATGGTAATACCACGCGCTCTTTCTTCGGGCGCATTATCAATTTGATCAAATGCTTTTACTGCACCGCCATGCAATTTAGCCATCACTGTGGTCAATGCCGCAGTTAATGTGGTTTTGCCGTGATCAACGTGACCAATTGTGCCTACGTTTACGTGGGGCTTACTACGT
>CAIMEB010000164.1 GCA_903839855.1 uncultured Methylococcaceae bacterium | reverse complement strand
GTATCACCAACCTTTAATCCTGTTGTAGGTGTTACAGATTGATTAACCGTTAATTGTGAAAAAGATTGTAAGGATAAAAATAATATCCCGATTAAAAATGTTAGTTTTTTCATTTCTTATTTAAAAATATTTTGTCTACCAACGAAACACACGTCTTCTTTATTGCTGAAGACAATGCTTGTTGATTTATTTTACCACTACCGTCGTCAGTTATTAACGTGGACGTGGATATTTCCGAACTTGATTCTTCGGCAATAGCTTCTTTTAATTTTTTACCTGTATTGTCGGTTGTAACCGCTTTCATAATCACCAATGTCTCTTCAACATCAGAATGGAACACAGATACGTTCCTTTTGGTTCTATTCACATCAAAAAATAGAAGATCAACACTTAATATGATGTCCGACTCACTACGAGTCTCCACGATGGAAAAGTCCTTATCTTGTAATATCTCCTCAAAGATGTTTTTAACACCAAACGCGAAGTTCCTATTACCCGTAAATTTACCAATCTTGATTTTGTTCTCAACGCCAGATATGTAAACTTTGTATGTGTCCTGAGCAAATGAAGAGAGTGCCAAGAACAAAGTACATAAAAGGAGAGAGAGTCCCTTTATTTTTGTCATACTATTAAATATCTAACAAAACAGGACTGATGAGGATCATCTGTTATTTTATTGGAAATATTTTGTTTTACTGAAAAAAAAAGTTATATTATTGTATAAAATAAATTATTATGGGAAATTTTAAACATCTCACAGAATTGGAAATCCAACAAATGACCTTTGATTGGAGATATCGAGGTTTCACCACATTAGAACTCTTAACCGAAGAAGAATGTGATGAAATCAATGACGAACTTGAACGTTTACGTCAGGAGAGAAAAGGAACGTTAACCGATGATGGTAAAGAGTGGGGTGAATGGGATCCGTTCTCGTATCCACATAAATTATCTGATAAACTTGCTAAATTGTTTGTTCACCCTAAAATTATCGAAGCTTGTGAGTTTTTAATGGAAGGTGAAATTGACGGAATGCAATCTTGGGCATATTTTAAACCTCCAGGACAATTAGGAAGAGATCAACACCAAAATGCTTTCTATACGGGATGTAAACACAATGAAATTATCAATAGTGCAATTGCGTTAGATAATCACGATCCTGAAAATGGTGCAGTTTGGGTTTATGAAGGTTCACATAGATTACCTGTTTTACCTATTGAGGTGGATGAAGAAAGAACAAAGACAAATCCGTCATTTTGGAGAAACGAAAGAGGTAAACCTTGTATTATGCCTGAAGGACATGATTTCCGTAAATCTGAAGGTTTTGTTAGAAAAGGTCAAGTAGTACTTTTACATTCACATAATATTCACGGATCAGAACCTAATAATTCAAATCGTTTCCGTAGAAACTACTTAGGTGGTTATTTGAAAAAAGGTGCTAGTTTCAATCAAGGAAATCATATGAAACGTGAACCTATTGACATCTACGCACTTAGACAACAACATTGGGGGGAATAGTGATATTTCGGTATATTTGTGACCCTCACCTTAAAGGTGGGGGTTTTTTATAAAAATATTTAGTGATAATTTTGTATATTCATATATATTTATTATCTTTGTAAAACAATAAACCTTTTGATTATGCCAAGAACATCAAGAAGAGTTGCTAAAAAAGCAAGTAGTGCTTTAAGAAGTAAAAGGACCACAAAAGCATATAAGTCGGTTGCTGGTTCGGCTTTGAGGCAACGCAGAAGGAAGTAGGTCTTTGAAATAAATAAAATAAGCCCGAGTAACTCAGATGGCCAGAGTACGAAATTTGTAATTTCGGAGTCGTCAGTTCGATTCTGACCTTGGGCTCAACAGGTGACGACGGTGGTGTGACCCCACTGTCTATGAATCCCAAAAGATCCGTTTGAATCTAGATGTAGAACGGTGAGGGTAGAGTTACTATAAGTCGGGAGTAATTACCCCAATACGAAAATGTAACCGCAGATTATATCTGTTATGATGTACATAGATGGTACAAAAAACCTGTAACTTTTTGAGACTAATCCAATCGAGGACTTTGTCAACCAGATCAACGAATCGGATGGTGCAATTTAAGTTGGATTAGAATCAATTTTTGGACTGTTAGTTAATTAGCATAACGCTGGTTTGTCACATCAGTATGAGGGGAGCGTAACCCCTACGGTCCGCAAATGATGGGGTACTCAAGTGGTTGACGAGAGCACTCTTGAAAAGTGCCAGTCGTGATGAGCGGCTCGTGGGTTCGAATCCTACCCCCATCGCACGGGTCTTAGCCCAAGGAGAAATCTAGAATCC
>CAIMEB010000163.1 GCA_903839855.1 uncultured Methylococcaceae bacterium | reverse complement strand
GTTCAGTTGTTGGGACAATAGGGGACAGACCACGTTTAATCCTTCCCATAATGACTGTTATGTTAAATGTATGTGCTTTTCTAGTTTGTTAATTTGGCATTCGTTTTTGCTTAGATTTGGTTCTAACTATTTTGTCTATGTCTGATGTTGCTATGTTAGAATAATCCCCATTGATGGTGAGGACAAGAACATGACTGATGAATAAATGAGGCGGGTAAGATAGATGTTAAATCATAACGTAGCATTTTTGCCATGTTAATCTATTTGGATATGTGCTGCTTCAATCGTCCTTATGACGATCAGAGCCAGACTCGCATACGTTTTGAAACCGAAGCTAAACTTGAGCTACAGGAACGAGTCCGTAAAAAAGAACTGCAGTTGGTTTGGTCTTATGTGCTTGATTACGAAAATAGTTATAATCCTTTTGCTGAACGTTTAGCCTCAATCTTGCTCTGGCGAAGCTTGGCGGAAGTAAGAGTTCGAGAAACGGAATCGATTTTAGATCAGGGGAAATCATTGATGCAATTGGGCATAAAGCCATTCGATGCATTGCACGTAGCTTCTGCGATCAATGCTAATGCAGATCTTTTTATCACGACAGACGATGCTTTGTTACGTAAATTACAGAGTCATCCAGACATAAAAGCCTTGCCGCCCGGCGATGCTCTTTCTCAAGTAGGACATTGGTATGAAAACTGAAACTGAAATTCGTCAAGTGGGAATGCTAGCACTTATAAAAGCCTTGGGCACAGTGGAGGCAGAAAGGTTTGTTGTCGCTTTAACACGGGATAGATTTGACTACACTGAATGGCGCAAAACAAGTTTGCCTGATATGGATATTGAAGCGCTAAGCGCTCAAGCAATTCATTATTCCAATACTTTGGATCATTAACCCCCCCCCATAAAACAATAGGGGACAGACCACGTTTAATCCTTCCCATAATGGTTGTTATGTAAAATAAAAAGATATAAGCCTTTATTTGTTATACTAATTACAATTTGAATTTTGCTGGAGATTATTGTGGCTACCATTACCTTTGATACCTTAAAATTTGTAGAAAAGCTTAAGGCAGCTGGCATTCCAGAAGCGCAGGCTAAAGCTGAATCAGAAGCCTTGCAAGTTGTGTTAGCAGAAGCATTAGATTCACAGCTTGCCACTAAAAATGACCTGATTAAGTTAGATCGTCGACTGGATGGCCTTGATGCTAAAATTGACCGCATGGACACTCGCATTTCAGGCGAGCATACCTTGCTTAAATGGATGATGGGTATCTTGATTGCTGGCGTCATGTCGATTGTCATCAAGACTTTTTTCTCATAACCCGTAAGGCGGATTCGAACAATAGGGGACAGACGTTCGCAGTAACAACAATTTAGCTAGCGGGTTAAAGTCCCGCCCAAGGAGTTGTCCATACGCCTTGGTAGTACGAAGGAGCGGCGTTTGAGTAATCAAGGGTCGTGAGTTCCTAAACGACAAAGATATAGGCCGTAACGCAAGTGAACCTAGATGTAGCCTCGTAAACTTAATATGGTTGCCGACCTCGTGTCTGTATAGGGAAGGCCGTAGTATTGGTATGTTGATAATGGAAGCCATACCAGTGAACCATCGGGGTAGCAGGGTCGGCATGTATCGGAAGTTAAATTGTCCAGTGCTGGAGATCCATAACGGTGGCGGGGAGGCCGCCGACTGCTGCGTATAAGGTAACGAAGTCGTAGCAGATCGTTATGGAAGTCGGAGGGGTGCATAGTACCGATTGAGGCTAAGGACAACATAACCTTAGCTGAGGGAAGGCGCCCTGCTTTGTTCACGCAACTGAAGAGTGGAGGAAAAGGGGATTGCCATGTTGCTATTAACCCCTGAGAGAATCAGGACACTACAGAGGAAGCTATATATCAAGGCCAAGCAGGAACCGGCCTATCGTTTTTACGCACTTTACGACAAGCTGTATCAAGCAGATATACTCCATCATGCTTGGCGGCTGGTTAAGGCTAATAAAGGCAGTCCCGGTGTTGATGGGATGAGCTTTGAGGCCATAGAGAGCGGAATAGGGGTAGGTTGTTACTTGGAGTTACTCAGCCGTGAATTGCAAGATAAGACTTACCGAGCAAATCCGGTAAGGCGAGTTATGATACCAAAAGCGGATGGTAGTTTACGCCCGCTGGGCATACCAACGATTCGAGATCGCGTGGTTCAGATGGCACTTAAGTTAGTGATAGAGCCCATCTTTGAAGCAGATTTTTGCGAGCATTCCTACGGGTTTCGCCCGCAGAAGTCAGCGCATCAAGCGATAGACGCTATTGCCGATGGAATGTGGCAAGGACAAACGCAAGTGATAGATGCTGATCTGTCGAAATATTTTGACAGTATCCCGCACAGTAAGCTTCTGGCAACAGTTGCTGAACGCATTGCCGATGGGGCAGTATTGGCCCTCATTAAGCAATGGCTGAAAGCCCCTGTCATAGGTGAAAGTGAGAATGGAAAAACGGCTTGTGTAGGTGGAGGCAAAAGCAATCGGCGAGGCACACCGCAAGGTGGTGTTATTTCACCGTTGCTATCAAATCTCTATTTACACCTATTGGATCGTATCTGGCAGCGTCATGAATTGGCACGAAAACTACAGGCAAAGTTAGTCAGATATGCTGATGACTTTGTGGTGTTGTGTCGAAAAGATGTTGTCACACCGCTGGCTAC
>CAIMEB010000162.1 GCA_903839855.1 uncultured Methylococcaceae bacterium | reverse complement strand
GTTGACTTGCTCGCCCAGTTTTTCGAAATAGATAAAGTCATTGTTCATCGTTGTGACGATTCAGGTGGATCAGCAACCGATCTATTTCTTTCTTCGGCAACTGACCTTTTCGTTTCGTTTGCGAGTCAATGTAATAATAAACAGGTCATCGCTGATCGGGTGATTAAGCTTAATGAAGAGAATGACTATGATCTTCGAGATAACTTGTTTAATCGTGCTGGCGAATATTTACCAGAAGCGACTCTTCGAACCCTGATTGATGAGCTTTGGATAAGAGCGTCAAAGACAGATACCGCTTATAAAGCAGACCGTTGGCTCAAGGCAATTCAAGAGATAGCAAAGCAATTGCGGGATGCGCCATTGTTCGAAAAAGCGAGGCTGGTACATGTGCGTCCTACTGATGTGCCTTGGTTTGATATTGCAAGGGTTTATCTGGCCTGTGGAGACCCTCAAACGGCATTAATCAAATTGCAGTTGATTCCTGATGATACCGGAAGCTTTAGATCACATGAGCGTCAATTATTATTGTTGGTCAACTCGCTCCGCGAGTGACTGATTGGCAGAGTTGGATAACTCATGATACCTATCGGGCTAACTTACAGAAGACTCATAAACGCAAGACAGCGTTTTGGTCTAAATATTAATTAAGTCGAGAACTTAAGTCTATTTTTGTGTAGAGTATACCTAGTTTTTTAATCACCAGTGAATAAAGGGGAGAAATGTACACAGTCGCGATTCAACCGACTGTACCTAAAGGTGCGATTACCTTAACCAGTAATCCATGACGGATAATGCGATTAATTAAGGCGACCTTAGACTAAAATGGGGAAATACACAAAGCTATTAGCATCAATTTTATCAGGTAGCTCTGATAACAATATCGCTTTTGAGAGTTTATGCAGATTATTAATCAGATTGGGTTTCGATCAACGTATAAAAGGTGGTCACTTTATTTTTTCGCGAGATGGTGTTGATGAAATTATCAATTTACAATCCTTGGGGAATTTAACAAAACCTTATCAAGTTAAACAAGTCCGCCAAATCATTTTGAAATATAAATTAGGGAGCTTAGATGTTGACGAATAAATATGAACTGATTATTTACTGGAGCCAGGATGATAACTGTTTTTTAGTTGAAGTACCTGAGCTTTCAGGTTGTATGGCAGATGGTAAAACGTATACTGAAGCGGTTTTAAATGCTGAGAAAGTCATTGCTGAATGGATTGAAACCGCACACATGTTAGGGCGAAACATTCCAGAGCCACGAGGAAAGTTAATGTATGCCTAAAGAACGGAATAAATTCTTAGACAAACTGAATCTATACCAGATTTATGAGCAAGCCAATTAAAACCTTACCAAAGTTCAGCAACGAAAACGAAGAGCGTGAGTTTTGGGAGCAACATAACTCTACGGCTTACCTTGATTGGAACAAAGCAGAACGGGTAGTGCTCCCCAACTTAAAGCCAACAACAAACACAAATTTACAGCCGACTGGGATTTCATCCAATGAAGCAGAAACTAATGATGTACTGGAATTTATGCAAACGTTGCTCTTAGGTCAACGCACAGATGCTGATATTAATACCCAATTTCAGGCATTAAGAGATGAATGGGAACAGTCCGCTCATGCTGATCAATTCCTAACGGGCGATAAAAAATTATCAGCGATTAAAGAACTTGAGGTTATTATTGTTTAGTCATGTCTACACGTTGAAATCAAAGCTTTTCAATCATCAAAATATTCACCTATGACTAAATCTCTGCGCACTCAATTAATTGAACTTGGCCCTGAACAATTAGCGGATGCACTATTGAAGTTATCTGAAAGATATCCAGCTGCCGCTGAAGTCATCGAGGGATTATTAGCGACACAGGATGAAAACATTGAACGTTATAAAGCCAAGTTGGCGGATCTTAAACAGTGTGAAGACTTTGTATCCTGGCACGAATTAGATGATTTTGCATTTGAATTACAGCAACTGTTAAATGATTTGGAAAGGGGCGTAAAGGACCC
>CAIMEB010000161.1 GCA_903839855.1 uncultured Methylococcaceae bacterium | reverse complement strand
CTTGCTAATATTGGACTATCTTTCACCGTAGACTTTTCTTAAAAGTTAAGTTAAATTAATTTTACATAGGTACTTAGGAGTCATTTCGTCACGTTCATATTTTCCAATAGCTTGCGCACTGACCTTTCCATCAAGAGCGTCTGCGAGACCACGTAATGATAATCCGGCTTTTTTTCGTGCCAATTTTATTCGTTGACTAATCATGGTTTTGATCTCGTTGGTTTACATTTGTTATTATTGTGAATGCAATGTAAACCAATAATCCGTTTGCAGTCAACACTTAAATTAATGAGGTAGTCAGCATGTCAGACTCAAAACCCTGGTACAACTGTTTGAAAAAACGGTGGTGTATTTCAGGAGCGTATTTTTAATTGAGTCATTAAGCGAGTTCAGAGTGCATACTCTGAGCATCTAGTAACGGCATATCGGTCACACTTTGAACAATGCCAGCACCTTTATTACTGTCCTTTAGATATAGCCTTAAGGTATCAAAAAACGGTGTTTCAAAACTTTCTGCTGTTTTTTTAATGTAGTCTCTCGCGTTAAGTTGAGAAACATCACCCAACAAAGCCGCACTCAAGTTTTTATAGCCTTGATTAAACTTGGTAATCCAGCCATAAAGACTAGAACTGAATTCTAGTTTAGGCAAACCATTTGCTTCCGCATAACAATTGGCCTGCATATAAATGGTGTTAGGTGAGATCAGTTCTTTAACGGCAATGCGTTTTAAACATTCAATTTTTTTGTTGTTAGTAGGCTGTGCCAGAATATCTTGATAGGCTTGTTTTGCTTTATCCTCAGGAAAAAGTAACGCACCAGCAAAGGCATCAGCAAAATCTTCGGCTTCTTCACCAGAGAGTGATGGTGATAGGCAATGGCCTAATTCATGCGCCATCCAAAACTTAAAGTCGTGGATGTTTACATCCAGATTAAGATAAACCCATGTTGTTTGAGAATCCGGCAGATAGATGTGTACGGCATTCTCATGACGATCTTTATTGCCCCATAATACCGGCACGATAACCGCTTGAAGTTCACGAAAGCGCCGAATTAAATGCGTAAAATCAATGGTATCTTCTGGGCTTAGATTTATATCATGCCGAACTTTTAGCGCGACTTTTTGTAAATAAGCATAGTCACACTGTGGTTGCTTTAATACCGGTGGCATTTCAAGCGTATCAAAGGGTAAATAAGGCGCTAAGTGCCGAAGGAATCGCCCCATTTCTTGAGCTTTTTCGACATGATGGTCTTTGGTTTTAGTGCCTTTCATTATATCGTTTTCTATGCAGAAGGTAGCAATCATTGTATTTAATGAGCGGTCACTTCTATTTTTAAACCAGTAGCTTTTAAAATACGTACGAGTGTTTTTATAGTTGGATTACCTCTTTTGGACAGGGTTCTATAGAGAGTTTCACGAGATAATTCTGTTTTTTCTGCGATAGTTGCCATGCCACCCCTAGCATCTACAACTTTTCTTAATGCTGATAGATAGGTTGCAGGATCATCATCTTCACTTGCGGCATTTAAAAAATCTGCAGCAAATTCAGCGTCCTTAAGTTGTTCAAACAACCAATCATTATGTTTATTTTCTATTTTCATTTGTGCCTCGCGTTTGCCAGTCTTTCCAACGAGATATTGCTTTCGTAATGTCTGCTGACTGAGTGCTTTTATCACCACCATTGCATAACAGGATGACTTTCTTGTTTTCTATTGCGTAATAAACTCGATAGCCAGGCCCACAATCAATCCGCAATTCCCACACACTTTCACCGACTGATTTACAATCTCCAAAATTCCCATTTTCTAGACGTAATAATCTTGCCGCAATTCTAGCTAGACCTTGTCTATCCTTAATGCTATTTAACCAATTCGTAAATAGGTTATTTCCGTTTAGATCTACATAGTGTTTTAATTCATACATGGGTCTAATGTAGCTTAAGAGCTACTATAAATCAAATTAACTTTAACCCGTCAGCAGTTGCTACGTAGAGTCGATGTGGCGCAGGTATAAACCTATTGGGGTATCGGTAGGCATATTGTGGAATTTGAACAAGGAGGACAAAACCGTGCCACCTATGGCAAGCAGTTACTTAGTCGGCTTGCTGAGTCACTTACTCATGAGTTTGCTAAGGGTTTTGACGAACGCAATTTGCGAAATATGCGTGCCTTTTTTCAGCACTTTCCAAATTGGAACGCAGTGCGTTCTGAATTGAGCTGGACTCATTATCGCTTATTGCTCAGAGTGGATAGCCCCAAAGCCCGTGATTAGTATATGCAAGAAGCCGCTACCCAAAACTGGAGCACTCGACTGTTGGATGGGTAAAGGTTTTGCATTTGTCGCACGCCAGCAGCGTATCAGTACAGAAATTCAGGATTTCTACATTGATTTGGTGTTCTATAACTATCTGCTTAAATGTTTTGTGTTGATTGATTTAAAAACGGGGCATTTATCTCATCAGGACATTGGGCAGATGGATATGTAAGTGCGCCTGTACGATGATTTACGCCGAGGTGAAAACGACAACCCAACAGTGGGCATATTATTGTGTGGCAGTAAAGATAAATCCGTAGCTCGTTATTCCGTATTGCATGAGAGCGAACAACTATTTGCTAGCAAGTACCGTTTGATTTTACCCAGTGAAGAGGAACTTCGCCAAGAACTTGAGTTCGCGTTCTTTTTCAAATCACTTACATTACGTTGCCAACTGCATACGTAACGTAATCAATAGTGATCGTTACGTTTCCAACTGTATACGTAACGTAATCAATAGTGATCGTTACGTTTCTAACTGCATACGTAACGTAATTAATAGTGATCGTTACGTTTCTAACTGCATACGTAACGTAGTCAATAGTGATCGTTACGTTTCTAACCGCATACGTAACGTAATTAATAGTGATCGTTACGTTTCTAACCGCATACGTAACGTAATTAATAGTGATCGTTACGTTTCTAACTGCATACGTTACGTAATCAAATAAGCATACTCAAACTGCGGTTGCTTTAATACCGGTGGCATTTCAAGCGTATCAGCGATGACCGTTTGAGTTAACCCGGCTTTAGCCATTGCCTGAGTAGCATTTTGTATATTTATTTTTTTGCATGACGGGAAGTATAGAGAGTCGTCAAGTTTAGTCGAGTTTTAAACAGCCTGTAGACCTAAAAGTTGCTGGAAAGGCTGAAAGCCTTTATCTGAATGCAATAACGAAATATCGTTTTCTATGCAGAAGGTAGCAACCATTGTATTTAATGAGCGGTCACTTCGATTTTTAAACCGATAGCTTTTAAAATACGTGTGAGTGTTTTTATAGTTGGATTACCTCTTTTGGACAGGGTTCTATAGAGAGTTTCACGAGATAATTCTTTTTTTTCTGCGATAGTTGCCATGCCCCCCCTAGCATCTACAACTTTTCTTAATGCTGATGGATAGGTTGCAGGATCATCATCTTCACTTGCGGCATTTAAAAAATCTGCAGCAAATTCAGCGTCCTTAAGTTGTTCAAACAATCAATCATTATGTTTATTTTCTATTTTCATTTGTGCCTCGAGTTTGCCAGTTTTTCCAACGAGATATTGCTTTCGTAATGTCTGCTGACTGAGTGCTTTTATCACCACCATTGGATAACAGGATTACTTTTTTGTTTTCTATTGCGTAATAAACTCGATAAGGAGATGAAACAAGCCATTAGACCCAATGACAAAAGCACCTATTAATCTTTAAGTTGGTTATCTGTTAAGATAATGACGAGAGTTGTATTAAAGTGACAACTTATAATCTATACTCATTATTCTATACGATTTCATTTATAAGCACTTTGGGGCTTTATGACAACTAAACTACCAACCAAACTTGGGAAGGAACCGCTAATAGATGTAGTTTGCGGGGTGAGTTTTGATTGCGACATCTCAGCAGAAACCTTATTGCCAGGACTACTTTTACCTAAACTGGTGGGGCAACAATCAAAATTTGAAACCTTACCCATTGCACAACTACCTCAATTAGTACGAGATAGCGACCCAAATCTTAAAAACGCCCCATTAATGCGTATTTTGATTGGTGAAAAATTTACAGTTTTAATAGGATCACAGTGGCTAGGTGTCGGTTGTCAAATGCCCTATGCAGGATGGTCGGAGTTTAATGAAATGATCAAAACTGTTTTTGAAGTACTTAAAGATTTACCTTCAGTAAAGGAAATTACTCGACACTCCCTAAAGTATGCCGACTTCATTAAAAGTCAAGGCAGCGCTGAATCCCTTTCTCGATTCAATTTGCAAATTAAAATTGCAAATCGAATATTATCTGATCAACTGACACATCTTAGAACAGAGATAATCGAACATCCATTTTTACATGCAACAACTATTATGTACCCCGCTACTGCTTCAGATGAGGGAACATTAATCGATGGCGCATTAGTTGATGTTGACACACACAGAATAGAGTCATTTACCGTTAACGATTTCCTGAAACAATTGCCCGAATTACTTGATCAAATTCATACTGCTAACAAAACTTTTTTCTTTGACTTGTTAAGTGAAGCTGGTCTAAAGGAATTGGAGCCTGTATATGAATAGCACCACTCTACGTGATATAACTGATTTCAATAGTTACTCCAGTCCTTCATATGTTGAAAAACTGAAAAATATTATCGGTAGTACTTCTAAAAGAAAAATATATCAAAATGGAGCACATACTACTTATAGTCAATTTGTAGTGGATTACTCCGTTCCTTTTGGAGCTCCATTAATACGACAATTGTCAGCTAACCCAATTGTTTTATCCAATTGGGTTGCAAAGGTCTTAGAACTCTCTCAAAAAGGCCAGGAAGATGCAGCACTCAAAAAAATCACGTTGTCCACAATGCAATTTAAGGCCAGCGAAGATTTTTATAAACTTTCAAATGACCTCGTTAGTTTTGAACTTAAAAAACTTCCTGATGTGATCTTAATTGCTTTAGTTCGCAATACATTTTCAATCCGTTCCCAACTGTCATGCTGGAACGACCTAATAGATAAAATTGAACAAATTCTAGTAGAGCGTAACAGAGACTCTCGCCGTTTATTACGTGGATTAAAGAGTTATTCTTAAATTGATAACTTTAAAGCCTCTTATTCCAGACTCATGGCCTGATGAATCGTATGGTGGACTCGCTTAACTTCTGTGAAGTTGATCCTCTTTCAACTTGTATAGAAAAAAATTTGCTTAATCTCTAAAGAAGTTGTGTGGTGGTAGGGTTGGTTTTATAAACTATATTATCCCGCCATGCCATAACCCGTATGGATTCCTGATTGATATCGCGATTTTCCCATATCCCTGCATAACTGAAGAAATCAGTTTCAGACGTGGCGGCATTGCTTACTATCTCTGTTACCTCGGAACTGGTTTCTTCTAACAAAATCACTTTAATTTTTTTACCGTTCCATGATTGTTGATTACTGGGTAGGTTAATTACACCATTATTGACGGTCGTTTGAAACTCAACAACGTTCATTTTAGCCTTTATTGGTTGGTGATTGATAACGTTAGCTATACTGTACATAAAATTTGTTTGGTTTACATGTACTTTATCAATGTTAGGCTTAGTTGTCGCCGAATAGTGCAAGAGTCTCTTGAGCTTAGGCCGACCTACTCGATTTGGTTACTGGCAGAAAATCTATTAGTCGATGATAATGCCTATGTAGTGCCTGAACGGTAATCTATAATCTAATATAAAACAATAAGTTGTGATATAATACACATCTGAATATTAACTATCCTGATTCTGGCTTAAAACATGCTTATTTAAACAACTTATTGATAAAAAAGGCTTTATTT